>USGZ01000052.1 GCA_900554265.1 uncultured Porphyromonadaceae bacterium | reverse complement strand
CGATGGGATGGCCCGCTTCCTTCATGTGGACGCGGATCTGGTTCTTGCGTCCGGTGGCCAGGTTGAGCTCTACCAGCGAGTAGGGGCCGCGGCTCTTGATGGTGCGGTAGTGGGTCACGGCCAGCTGGCCCTGCGTCGGGTCCGGAGTGGAGTAGACCTCATGGGCGGCGTTCTCGGCCAGGTAGGAGCGGATTTCGCCTTCTTCGGGCTCGAGGGTGCCCTGCACAAGGGCGATATACCGGCGCTCAAGCACCATGTTGTTCCAGTTGTGCTGCATGGCCTCCTTGGCCTCGACGCTCTTTGCGAACATCATCAGTCCGGAGGTGTCGCGGTCCAGACGGTGGACGATGAATAGCTTGTTGCGCGGGTCCTTGCGCTTGAGGTAGTCGCGAAGCAGGGAGTAGGCCGTGCCTTCGCGCTTGTTGTCGGTGCTGACGGACAGGAGTCCGTAGCCCTTGTTGACGACGATGATGTCGTCGTCCTCGTAGACTATCTGCATGCGCGGGCTGGAGAATACCTGGAATTCGCGGGTGGTGTTGACGCGGACTGTGTCGCCCGGAGCCAGCGGGTTGTCGAAGAGGGTGGTGATTCTGCCGTTGACCATCACCTGACGGTGGCGCAGATAGTCCTTGACGGTTGTGCGCTTGCGGTCGGGCATGCTGGCCAGGAGGAAGGGCATCAGGGTGGTTTCCTCGGCTACGGGGAATTCGAGTATATAGTCCGGGCGGAATACTCCGGGCTGCGTGCCGGGCTTGGCGGCGAGCTTGCGGTGGCGTTGCATGGCTATTTCTTCTTACTGCGCGTTGCGGCGCGGCGGGGTTTGGCGGGCGCCTTCTCGTCCTGCTCGATGATGTCGAGAACCTGCTGGTATGTCAGCTCGGCCGGATTCTCTACGCTCTTGGGAATCTTGTAGTTCTTCTTGCCGCGGCTGATGTAGACGCCGTATCGGCCGTTGAGAATCTCAAGGCCTTCCTCCTCGGGGAATGTCCTGACGGTCTTGCGGGCGTCGGCCTGGCGCTTCTCCCTGATGAGGTTTATGGCCTCGTCGAGAGTCAGCTCGCCGGGCTGGATTTCCTTGGGGATGGACACGAACTTGCCCTGATGGCGCACGTAGGGGCCGAAGCGACCTATGGCCACCTGGACGTCGGCGTCCTCGAAGGTGCCTAAGGTGCGCGGGAACTCGAAGAGCTTCAGGGCCTCCTCGAGGGTGATGGTGCTCACGCTCTGGCCCTGCAGCAGCGACGCGAAGCGCGGCTTGGCCTCGGCGTCGGAATCGCCGATCTGGACAACGGGGCCGAAGCGGCCGATCTTGACGCTGACGGGTTCGCCCGTGGCGGGGTCGGTGCCGAGCTTGCGCTCGCCGAACTTCGGTCCGTGGACTATGGTCATGGCGGAGCTGACGCTGGGGTGGAAAATCTTGTAGAAGGTGGCGATTTCCTCGTTCCAGGGCACGCGGCCGGCGGCGATTTCGTCGAACTGCTCCTCGATGCGGGCCGTGAAGTTGTAGTCCAGGATATCGGGGAAGTAGGCCGTCAGGAAGTCGTTGACGACCATGCCGATGTCGGTCGGTACGAGCTTGCCCTCGTCGCTGCCGGTGTTCTCGGTGCGGGTTTCGGCGCTGACCTTGCCGTCGCGCAGGGTGATTACGCGGAAGTCGCGGGGCGTGCCTTCGTGGCTGCCGCGCTCTACGAATCCACGCTGTATGATAGTGGATATCGTGGCGGCATAGGTCGACGGGCGGCCGATGCCGAGTTCCTTCATCTTGTCGACCAGCGTACCTTCATCGTATCGCGCGGGCGCCTGCGTGAAGGACTCCGTGGCGGTGATTTCGGCGGCGTCAAGCGCCTGGCCCTCGCTCAGGTGGGGCAGGCGGCGTCCCGAGTCGCTGTCCTTGCCCTCGCGGCCGGGTACTTCGGAATACATCTTCAGGAAGCCGTCGAAGGTCAGGACCTCGCCGGTGGCGGTGAAGATGTCGGAGTTGGAGTCGTTGGAGATTTCGATGCTGGTGCGCTCAAGGCGGGCGTCGGCCATCTGCGAGGCGATGGCGCGGTTGCGTATCATCGTGTAGAGGCGCTGCTCCTGGGCCGTGGCGTCCGGCAGCTTCTCCATGTTCGCGTAGGTCGGGCGGATGGCCTCGTGGGCCTCCTGCGCGCCCTTCTCCTGGGTATGGTAGTGGCGTACCTGTAGATACTCGGCGCCGAGGCGGCCGGTGATTTCGGCGGAGATGGCTTCGATGGCCTCGTCGGAGAGGTTGACGGAGTCGGTACGCATATAGGTGATGTAGCCGTTCTCGTAGAGCTTCTGCGCCAGCATCATCGTCTGCGACACGGAGTAGCCCAGGCGGTGGTTGGCCTCCTTCTGGAGGGTCGAGGTTGTATATGGCGGCGCGGGCGACTTGCTCACGGGCTTGACGCTTACGGATGCGACTTTGAACTTGGCTCCGGTGCAGGATTCAACGAAGGCCGTGGCTTCCTTCTCGTCGGCCAGACGGCGGCTGATGCGCGCCTTGACGGGCGTCGAGGGGTTGGCGGGGTCGGTGAACACGCCGGTGATGCGGAAGAAGGGCTCGCTGACGAAAGCTTCGATTTCCTTCTCGCGCTCTACTACCAGACGGGCCACGACGCTCTGCACGCGTCCGGCACTCAGGGCCGGCTTGATGCGCTTCCAGAGCACCGGCGAGAGCTCGAAGCCGACGATGCGGTCCAGCACGCGGCGCGCCTGGTGGGCGTCGACGAGGTCGCGCTTGATTTCGCGCGGGTGCAGGATGGCGTTCTGGAGTGCCTTCTTGGTGATTTCGTGGAACACGATTCGCCGTGTGTTCTCCGGCTTGAGGCCCAGAACCTCGTAAAGATGCCAGGCGATAGCCTCTCCCTCGCGGTCCTCATCGGAAGCCAGCCAGACGGTATCGGCCTGCGAGGCAGCCTTGCGCAGCTCGGCCACTATAGGAGCCTTGTCCTCGGGGATTTCGTAGACGGGATTGAAATTATCCTCGACATCTATGCTGAAATTCTTCTTCTTAAGATCGCGGATATGGCCTATCGATGACATTACGCGATAGTCGCTGCCGAGAAATTTTTCTATCTTCTTAACTTTGCCGGGAGACTCGACAATTACGAGATTTTTGGGTTTGCTCATGATTCAAGTACAAAATTCGGGCGCAAAATTAATCAAAACCTTTAAATAAGGAGTAATTTCCGCGACAAAATAACAAAAACCTCACGCCGAAAGTTGAAAAAGCGGGGTGGAGGAGGGGCAAGATCGGGGCCCAATTGGCCTAATTTTTCCCGATTAATCTCGACTTATCCTGATAAATCCCGATTAATCGGGAAAATTCAGAATTATTCCCACGGAGGCCGCGGTATTTGCTATTGTCTTTGGAAATGAGTAATTTTGCGGTCTCAAAGACTCACATTATGCGATTTGACGAATTCGATTTCCACGACGATGTGCTCGATGCGCTGGACGCAATGCGCTTCAGCGAGTGTACTCCCATCCAGGAAAAAGCCATTCCGCCGGCCCTCGAGGGCCGCGACCTCATAGCCGTGGCCCAGACCGGCACTGGCAAGACCGCTGCATATATCCTCCCCGTAATCGACCGTCTCGCCGACGGCTCCTACCCCTCCGACGCCATCAACTGCATAGTCATGGCCCCGACGCGCGAGCTCGCCATGCAGATCGACCGCCAGCTCGAGGGCTTCGCCTATTTCCTTGACGTCAGCAGTCTGGCGATTTACGGCGGCACCGACGGCGCCACCTTCACCCAGCAGCAGAAAGGCCTGAAGATGGGCGCCGATATCGCCATCTGCACCCCAGGGCGCCTGCTGGCACACCTGGAGATGGGCTACGTGGACCTCTCGAAAGTTTCGTTCTTCATCCTCGACGAGGCCGACCGGATGCTGGACATGGGCTTCTACGACGATATCATGCAGGTGGTGCGCCGTCTGCCGCAGGAGCGCCAGACGATGCTTTTCTCCGCCACCATGCCGCCTAAAATCCAGCAACTGGCCAAGAACATCCTCCGCGACCCCGTCGAAATCAAAATCGCCGTGAGCAAGCCCGCCGAGAAAATCCGCCAGAGCGTGGCCTTCTGCTCCGAGGACGCCAAGCCCTCGCTGCTACGCCAGCTCCTGGCATCGCCCGAGGCACAGCGCGTGATTGTGTTCGTGGCCTCGAAGCTCAAGGTGCGCCAGCTCGTGCGCGAGATGCGCGGAAGCGGATTCAAAATCGGCGAGATGCACTCCGACCTCGACCAGGACCGCCGCGACGAGGTGATGCTCGCATTCAAGAACGGCAAGGTCAACGTCCTCATCGCCACCGACATCGTGTCGCGCGGCATCGACATCGACGATATCACCATGGTGATTAACTACGACGTGCCCCACGATGCGGAGGACTACGTACACCGTATCGGCCGCACCGCCCGCGCCGAGGCCGACGGAGCCGCCGTGACCCTCGTGAGCGACCGCGACCGTCGCCGCTGGTCCGACATCGAGCGCTTCCTCGGCAAGCCCGTCGAACGCAATCCTCTCAGCCGCGAACGCAAGAAAAAGACAGAAGGGAAGACAGAAGAACATAAGAATAATACAGAAGAACATAAGAATAATAAGGAACAGAAGGACGGCGAAAGGAAGACCGGGGGCATGTCGCGCAACAAGCGCAACAAGCGCCCCCAGCGTCCGGCACAGGCAGAGCAGGACACGCCCGCTACAGATGCTTCGCTGGCTCCCGCTGTCAATCCCGCTCCCGCAGCGCAGGCCTCAGAAGTAGCCGTCGCTCCTGCCGCTCCCGCCGCTTCTGCCGAAACTCCCGCGCAGGCTCCAGATGCCGTTGCCGCACCCGCGGCCGAAGGCACCGCGACTCCGAAAAAGAAAAAGCGCCGCTGGTACCCCCGCCGCAAAAAGTCCGGCGACAAACCGGCGCAGGGAAATTGATTTTGTCTGAAAATTAGTTTTATCGGAAATAATCATTATCTTTGCGGCGCAAACAATAGAGAGCATTATAGCAAACCTTATAAAATAAATTGCCAATGAAGTAAATCCTTCTTAAGGACATAACATAAAAAGCGTTAGCTTTATTCTTGTTTCTGAAAATCGCCAATTTTTAAGAGCAATCGAGAGTAAAAGTTAATGCTCACGCTCCATAGCGTGGGCTTTTACTTGTTTGATTGCACGGTGTTTGGCGATACCTCAGAAACAGACAAAGTTCGAGTCCACGTTTTTTACGTCCGTACGCCAGCCTGACATACCTGCAGGGACTCGCAGTTTTCATTAAATCAATCATCTTAATTCCTCCAATGAAAACTCTTTCTTTGAAAAGCTGTCTCATGGTGCTGGCATCGGTTCTGATGCTTCTGGCAACCTCATGCAAGGGCGGCACAAAGGCTTTGGTCATACCCCATGCCGTCAGCACTGCATCTGCCGTGCCCCTGAGTTCCCTCAACCTCACACGCGCCAACTACGAAGTAATCAACACCGTGTCGGAAACCGCCGATGTCTACGTGACCTACGGCAAGGACCGAATCTCGATCAATGATCCCATGGGTTCGTTCAGCTACGACTTCAAGTATAACAAAGACAAAGGATCATGGTCGCTCGACAAATTTTCCGGCGCTGCCTCCCTGGGATATTTCGAGACCGAATACAAGGCAGCCGAAATCACGGTTCCCGACGGCGAGGAATTCGCGCGTCGCGTAGCAATCTCCAGACTAATAGGTCAACTGCAGAACTACAACGCCGACTGCATACTCGAACCTATTACCCGGTGCATAACTTCCGGTACTGGCAAGACCATTACCTATACCTGCACGGTAAGCGCCAAATTCATCAAAATCAAAAACTGATACATCATGCGCTTCTCCAAAATACTTCTGGCGGCTTTAGCGATACTCTGTGTCGCCGTTCTGTCTTCATGCGGAATCGCTAAGCTGAAGCCCTTGATGAGCGAGGTTAACCTGAATTACGAGAACCCTGAAAACCTGTATCGCTACAGCGGAATGACCTACGGTCTTAATTTCGCCATAAACGCTCCGGGAGCGCACACCTCGGTCGTAGACTATTCGGAACTGGCCGGATTCATGAAGAAGGCTGATTACAATATCCCTGCAAATCCGTCAGTTGAGACATATGCACAGATCGGCTTCCGGGAATACGCCTCTGCCTCCGGTTTCATGGTCGGCATGGATTCGCGTAACGACCGTGTTCTCCGCGTCAGCATCACGAAATTCGTACTGCACGATTCCCGGCATTCTCCGCGAATCGAGGTAAACCTCAACTACACTCTGGCAACACCGTCCAACGAGATTCTCATCAGCCAGACTCCCGCATCGGTGCGCTATGATGTGACTAAGGGCGAGAACCTCACGAAAGCCTTCAATACGGCATTTGTGAGGGCGCTGTCGCGCATCAACTGGCAGGCGATTGCCGGAAAACTCACCGTCAGCAGGGATGCCACGCAGACTCCTCTGCAGCAGGTTCGTGGCAACGGCGACACCGCCCTCGAAAACACCATCATCCGCTGGTTTATCGAATCCTCACCCCAGGGTTGCGATGTGTCGTGGCGAGTCGTTTCCTCTACTCCCGAGGTTCACAACACAAACTCCACGTACATGGGCACGACTCCTTACGAGGCTACCGAAAGCTTCGATGTAAGAGGTCTTACTCTCGAAAATTCCGGCAATGTGCAGGTCGAGGTTACCTGCGAGAAGCCCGGATACCTGACCCAGCGCCGTCGTTTCAATCTGCGCCAGGCTATAGACCAGCGTGAAATCTCCGCAAAGTTCAATATGGTGAAGGACGAATAACTTTTACCGCCAACTCATAGAAGAATTCTCTCAGAGTCGAACCGCGCCACAGGCAAGAATCCAGATTGCCGGGCGCGGTTCTTTTTTATTTCGTTTTTTAGAGTGACCTTTCTGATAAAAAGTGAGTCCGGGCGCCTGAGCGTCCGGACTCTGGATAATCTTATTTATAGTGCAGTTGGCAGCATCGGGGCCATCCAAATACACTTTTATTTTATATCGCGATGATAATTTTTTTTATGTCGCAAAGATAATAAGTCTATTGCGGATTGACAAATTTTTTAACGTTTCAATGCTATATATTAGCTATTTTTATGCTATTCTTTTGTCAAAGGCATTCTTTTTGCAAAGGTGCATTAGCGGGAACAATAATGCCAGTCTGAGTCTCAATAAGCGGTCGCAACGATGGCGATTTGGCGTACAGTGTAGCTGTGGCTTTGTAAATCTCTTGCCACATATCGGTCTCTCTGTTGACCGACACTTTACTGAGTAGAAAAGCGATTACCTTTAACGCTCCGTTGAGATTCTGGTTTGTCCCGGGTGAAAATGATGCGCAGGCGGCTCCGGTGCGAATACCTTGCGACAACGTTAGGTCGAAAAGGACATTGCCATGCGCGCATGCGTTCCTTACTTCGCGTATGGCCATCATATAACTTTTGAAAGTTGCGAAGGCAGGCTCGCCGAAATGTCGACTAATCATAAGCTTGTCCTGATCTGCACGAAGATTGTCGTAGAGCACTTCGAGATTACCGAGCGTCATATATTCAATCGTTTTCCATGCCGGAGCATAGCGTCCGCAATATTTGTGGTGGTGGTGCTGTATTGGCTTTTTAGGCCTTATGTGACAATAAACCTCGTTGTTAAAATCTGCGACGAATTTATCCTCCATGATGCTCCGGTCCGCGAACCAGCAAGGTTTTGTGGAGTATTTGTTCGAAAGCTTATATATAATGGTCGTGCGGATGCTTACCTCGATGCGTGAAAGATATTTATTCAGAATGTTTCGTAGGTCGAAGTCAAAATAGTAAAGTGCCACTATGTCCTCAATTCTTGTGCCAGGTTTTACGTTGTGGCGTCGCCGGCTGTCAAGACGTGGATATGTTATTTCAAAAGGGAAAATATAGAATCCGAGACGGTAGTAGCCTATGTCGGCAAGATGCTCCTTGGCTTTGTTTTCATCGGATATGATGACTCCACGACTTCTCAGCAGCGCGATTTGCCTGTCGAAATCCGTGGCGCGCTTTCTATAGGGAATTCTGTTAGTTAATCTGTGATTTGTCATACATTTTTATAAATTTTTGATTTGCAAATATAATCATTGGTTGGCATTCCAACAAATCAATATATTGGATGCATTCAGGACACATTCTGAGAAATAGCTTTGTCTAAGCAATCAGAAATCTGCTTTTAATAAAGAAAAATTTCGGTATTTTTGCAGGTAATCCGGAAATTGTCTGTATCTTTGCGGCAAATCTCCGCTTTGCGCGGTAAATTGCACTTTTATCTTACTATAATCTATATCATGTTGGAGAAGACCAATGTAAAAGTCCTCGATAAAGTTGTGGTGCGGTTCTCCGGTGACTCCGGCGACGGCATGCAGCTTGCGGGCAACATTTTCACCAATGTTTCCGCCGGTCTGGGCAACCAAGTTTCTACCTTCCCTGACTATCCCGCCGAAATCCGCGCTCCCCAGGGTTCGCTCGGCGGCGTGTCCGGTTTCCAGGTCAGCGTAGGACGCGGCGTCCATA
>USGZ01000051.1 GCA_900554265.1 uncultured Porphyromonadaceae bacterium | reverse complement strand
GCATGCCCCTGCCCGATATCAGCGGCGCGCGTGCCGCCGGCGGCGACAGACTCGAGCGCAGCGTATGGTCCTTCCGCCACTTCACCCTCGGCGTCGTTGCCATCTTCTTCTACGTCGGCGCCGAAGTCTGCGTCGGCGCCAACATCACCATGTACGCCGACGAGCTCAATCTCGAGACCGGCGCCCTGCTGGCCACGCTCTACTGGGGCGGTCTGCTCGTGGGCCGACTTATCGGCAGTACCCTCAGCACGGTGCCCCCGCGCACGCAGCTGACCGTCACCACCTGCGGCGCCGCCGTGCTGACCACGCTGGCCATCGTCCTGGACAGCACCGCCGTGCTCGCCGCCGTCGGCATCTGCCACTCGATCATGTGGGGCGCCATCTTCACCCTGGCCGTCAATGACCTGGGCAAGTACACCTCCGCGGCTACCGGCGCGTTCATGATCGGCGTCGTCGGCGGCGCCATCCTGCCCCTGCTGCAGGGCGTCTACGCCGACATGACCGGTGGCTGGCGTTCATCGTGGTGGCTGGTGGTGGCCAGCGAGCTCATCATGCTCTCCTACGCGCTTTTCGGTTCACGAATCAAATCAAAATCCGATGAATAAGATATTTACCGCCGTGCTGGCGCTGCTCGCCGGCTTCGGCGCCTGGGCCGCCCCCGCGGCCGCCGAAAGCCACAAGGCCGACAAGGTCGTGGTGGCCTACGTAACCTCCTGGAGCGACGTAGAGGTCAATCCCGAGCATGTAACCCACGTGAACTACGCCTTCGGGCACGTAACCGACAGCTTCGACGGCGTGCGCGTCGACAATCCCGAGCGCCTGCGTTCGATAGTGGCCCTCAAGGAGCAGGCTCCGGGCCTCAAGGTTGTGCTCTCCGTCGGAGGGTGGGGCAGCGGACGATTCAGCGAGATGGCCGCCGACTCGGCCCGCCGCGCATCCTTCGCCGCCGACTGCCGCCGCACCGCCGACGAATTCGGCCTCGACGGCATCGACATCGACTGGGAATACCCGACCAGCAACGCCGCCGGCATCTCCTGCAGCCCCGACGATACGGCCAACTTCACCCTGCTGATGCGCGACCTGCGCGCCGCCCTCGGTCCGGACGCCCTCCTGACCATGGCCACCGACGCCAGCGCCAAGTTCATCGACTACCGCGCCACGCTGCCCTACGTCGACTTCGTCAACGTGATGACCTACGACATCGCCAACGCGCCCAAGCATCATGCGGCGCTCTATTCGTCGCCCAACGCTCCCGACCTGACCGTCGACGGCAGCATCAAGGCCCATATAGCCGCCGGCGTACCCGCCGACCGCCTCGTCATGGGCATGCCCTTCTACGGCCGCGGCGGCGAGAAGATGCGCGGCGGCAGCTTCGGCAAGATCCAGGTGCCGGAAGGCTGCGAGGTGCGCTTCGACAGCATAGCCATGGTGCCCCTCATTTTCAACGCCGAAGGCGAGGCCATCCTGGGCTTCGACAATCAGGTGTCTATCGCCGCCAAATGCCGCTATATTCTCGACAACGACCTCCACGGCGCCATGTACTGGGATTATAGCGACGACGACGACGCCCACACCCTGGCCTATACCGTGGCCGCGAAAATCAAGGGCCGCAAGGATATGCCCAAGCTGCTCGTCCTCAACGAGGGCGGCGGCCAGCACGGACCCTTCACCGCCGCCGCCATGGACTGGCTGCGCCGCTATGCCGCCGCGAATGGCCTGGGCGTCACCGAGCTGCGCAACGCCGGTCCCATCACCGCCGAGTTCCTCAAGGGCTACGACGCCATAATCCAGCTCGACTTTCCTCCCTACACCTGGCCGGAGGCTGCCGTGGTCGCCTTCGAGGATTATATTGACAACGGCCGCGGAGGCTGGATCGGCTTCCACCACGCCACGCTCCTCGGCGAGTTCGACGGCTACGGCCTCTGGGACTGGTTCTCCAAATTCATGGGCGACATTACGTTTAAAAATTACATCGCTCCGCTGGCCGACGGCACGGTCAGGCTCGAAAATACCGTCCATCCCGTCGTCGAGGGCGTCAGCGCCAGCTTCGTGCTGCCGGACGACGAATGGTACACCTACAACCGCTCGCCGCGGCCCAAGGTCGAGGTGCTCGCCGCCGTCGACGAGGACAGCTATACTCCCGCATCGGACATCCGCATGGGCGACCACCCGGTAATCTGGACCAACCCGGATAAGAAGGCGCGCAACGTCTACTTCCAGTTCGGCCACAGTCCCCGGCTGTTCGAATCGCCGGATTTCACCCGGCTCTTCGCCAACGCGATACGCTGGACCACCGGCGCCAATCCGGCCGAGTGATCCGGCCGACGACCAAAGATGATTAGATTGAATATGATGATTAGACTGGATTAGTAAGGTTTGCAAAGAAAGGCCGGAATCGGGTTCCCGATTCGGGCCTTTGCTATGTATTACAGCGAGTTGCGAAAGGTCGAAAAATCGCCGCGGTGTAAAATTTCAACCTTTCGTGACATATTTTCAACTATCTGTACTCTTATTGACACTTAACTTTGCCACCAGATAGAATTAGCCTTATTCTCTAAACCTAAACTTAATTGACATGAGATGTAGAATTACTATGCTACTTGTCGCACTGCTGTGCTTCGTGTCGATGACGGCCCAGAATCTGACGGTCCACGGTATCGTGGAGGAGCAGAGCGGCGAGCCGCTTATCGGCGCAAGCGTAGTTGCCGGCGACAGAACGAGAAATGCTGTTGCCACGGACGTCGACGGCAAATTTACGCTTACGGTCGCTCCCGGCACCAAACTCACGGTTTCGTACATCGGTTATGAAACCAAAACCGTTACCGTTCACGAGGGCGAGACCAATCTCCGCATCGTGCTCAACGAGAACAACACCCTTCTGGACGAGGTAGTCGCCATCGGCTACGGCACACAGAAGAAAAGACTCGTAACCGGCGCCACCACCCAGGTGAAGGGTTCCGACGTTGCCGCCCGCAACACCGTCAGCCCCGTAGGCGCTCTCCAGGGCCAGACCCCCGGCGTCAACATCATGTCGCTCGGCGGTAAGCCCGACTCCGGTTTCAAGGTCAACATCCGCGGCGTCGGCACCAACGGCGACACCAACCCCATCGTCGTCATCGACGGTCTGGTAGGCGGCATGGACAACCTCAACGCCCTTAACCCTAACGACATCGAGACCCTCGACGTCCTCAAGGACGCAGCTTCCACCGCTATCTACGGCGCACGTGCCGCCAACGGCGTTATCCTCGTCACCACCAAGCACGGTGCCGAGGGCCGCACCAACATCACCTTCGACGCATACGTGGGCTGGCAGAACATCGCCAAGCGTCCGCAGATGCTCAACGCACGCGAGTACATGTACATCTTCGACATCGCCCGCATGTACGAAGGCAACGCTCCCCTCGACTGGGCCGCCAGGGTTCCCGCCGACGTCTGGGAACGCGTACAGAACGGCTGGGAAGGCACCGACTGGCTCGACGAGATGATCGGCAGGAACGCTCCCCAGCAGAGCTATAACTTCGGCGTGTCCGGCGGCTCCAAGATGGGCTCCTACTCCATCAGCCTCGGCTACACCGACCAGGAAGGCGTGATGCTCCGCGACTACATGGACTCCAAGTTCCGCCGCTTCACTTCCCGCATCAACTCCGACTGGAACCTCATCAAGGTCGGCGAGCGCAACCTCCTCAAGTTCGGCGAGAACCTCCTTCTGAACTACACCAACAAGGACGGTCTCGACGCCATCAGTACCGGCGGCGCATGGAGCAACACCGTACGTACCGCCCTGAAGGCTTCCCCGCTGATGCCTCTCTACGACGAGAACGGCGAACTCACCAAGGGCGCAAGCTGGCTCAACGACTCCCAGCAGAACCCCGTGCGCGGCGCTACCCGCGGCGGTGCCGACCAGAACAACCGCAAGGGCTACTCCGCCCGCGGCAACTTCTACCTGCAGCTCGAACCCATCGACCGCCTCGTCCTGCGTTCGACCTTCGGCTTCGGCTACTACGGCAGCACTTCCCGCAGCTACTCCACTCCCTACAACGACACTCCCTTCGGCTCCGTGACCACCGACAACATCAGCCAGAGCTCCAGCAACGACTTCGCCTGGTCGTGGGAGAACACCATCCAGTACAGCTTCAGCGTCGAGAAGAACAACGTTACCGCTCTTCTGGGTATGTCGGCTGAAAAGTGGGGGCTGGGCGAGGGCGTAAGCGCTTCCCGCAAGGACAACTCCTTCGGCGACTGGCTGCACGCCTACATCCAGAACGGCACCTCCCTGGCCACCGACTATGAGGGCGCAGCCTGGGGTATCGGGGGCTGGCCCAGCGGCCGCGGCGCCATCAACTCCTACTTCGGCCGTATCAACTACGACTACGACGGAAAGTACATGGCTACCGCATCGCTCCGTGCCGACGGTTCGTCCAACTTCGCCCGCGGTCACCGCTGGGGTTACTTCCCCGCCTTTTCCGCCGGCTGGAACATCGACCAGGAAAGCTTCATGGAAAGCACCCGCGGCTGGCTCGACCAGCTGAAGCTACGCGCAAGCTGGGGCCAGAACGGCAACTGCGCCATCGCCAACTTCCAGTACCTGGCAACCATCGCCGTAGGCGGCGCCGACTACTTCTTCGGCGACGACAAGGTCGGCAAGATTATCGGTTCCTATCCCAACAAGATCGCCAACCCCGACCTTTCCTGGGAGCGTTCCGACCAGTGGGACGTAGGTTTCGACACCCGTTTCCTCCACAACCGTCTGGGCGTTAACTTCGACTGGTACCGCAAGACCACCAAGGACTGGCTCGTAAACGCTCCCATCCTCGCTTCCTACGGCACGGGCGCTCCGACCATCAACGGCGGCGACGTTCGCAACGAAGGTATCGAACTCGGCGTTAGCTGGACCGACAAAGTCGGCGACTTCAGCTACAACGTTGGCGTCAACATGGCCTATAACAAGAACAAGGTTACCCGCCTCGCCAACGACTCCGGCAGCATCAACGGTCCCGGCGATGCCGTGCTCCAGAACTCCGGCTATATCTCCCGCATCGAGGTCGACCAGCCCATCGGCTACTTCTACGGCTACAAGACCCTCGGCGTATTCCAGAACCAGGCCGAAATCGACGCTTACGTCAACGCCGACGGCAACAAGATCATGCCCGGCGCAACGCCCGGCGACGTTATCTTCTACGACCGCGACGGCGACGGCCAGATCAGCGACAAGGACAAGATGTATATCGGCGACCCGCACCCCGACGTTACCCTGGGCATCAACCTCCAGTTCTTCTACAAGGGCTTCGACCTGAACATCAACGGTTACGGCGCATTCGGCCAGCAGATTGCCAACTGCTACCGCGACCACAACAGCTCCGGCTTCGACAACTGGACCTACGAACTTGCCTCCAAGGTATGGCACGGCGAAGGCACTTCCAACCGCTATCCGAAGCCCGCAACCTCCTCCAGCACCAACTGGAGCTACATCAGCGATATCTTCGTAGACAATGCCGACTACTTCCGCCTGCAGAGCCTGACCCTGGGCTACGACTTCAAGAGCCTCTTCCCGAAGATGCCGCTGTCGCAGTGCCGCCTCTATGTCAGCGCCAACAATCTCTTCACCATCACCAATTACAAAGGTTTCGATCCGGAAATCGGTACCGACGGCAACTGGGGCGGCACTTCCTGGGTACAGGGCGTCGACCAGGGTTTCTATCCCTCCAGCCGCACCTACCTGGTTGGTGTTAACCTCAAATTCTAATCTTTCAGACTGAAGCACTATGAAACTCAGACATATTCTCAGCGGTTTTACCATCGCGCTGATGATGACAGGCTGTTCCGAGAGCTTCCTCGATACCGATAACCTCACATCGAAGGACTCCTCGAACTTCCCCGCCAACATCAATGACGCCGAGGAAATCATCACCGGTATCTACCGTCCCGTGATGGGCGATGCCGACGCACCGCAAAACAATCCCATCTTCGTCGCCGAGCTTCTCAGCGACGAGCGCCTCGGCGCCGCCGGCCGCGACGACGCCCTGGCACAGTCCATCGCCAACTACAAGAAGACCAGCGACAACATGTACTCCGGTTTCTGGAGCCGCATGTACCAGGGTATCTACCGCTGCAACTACCTGATCTCCGTCGAGGACCTCATCGACTGGGCCGGCGACGACGAGACCCACAACCGCATCATGGGCGAGGCATACTTCATGCGCGCCTACTATTACTATGACCTGGTACGCTTCTTCGAGAACGTGCCCATGCCCCTGACTCCCGAACCCGCCAACCTGCCCCAGGCTCCCGTCGACGAAGCCTTCGGTCAGATTGCTGCCGACTTCCTCAAGGCCATCGAACTGCTGCCCGCCAATCCCCACGCCGGCCTCAACGGTGTAGGTACCGACGGCCACGGCACCCGCTGGGCAGCCGAAGCAATGCTCGCCCGCATGTATCTCTACTACACCGGAGTCTACGGCAAGTCCGAAATCATCCTTCCCGGCGAGGCCGGCACCCTGGGCAAGGCTCAGGTTGTCGCACACCTCGAGGACTGCATCTCCAAGTCCGGCCACGACCTGACTCCCCGTTTCGGCGACCTCTGGGCTTTCTCCGCCGCAGGCGACTACTGGCTGAACGTCAAGGAAGGCTACAGCTGGCTCGGCGACTGCGCCGCATGGCAGGGCTGGCGCCTCAACGACGGCGACGAACGCACCGCAGGCTACCGCGACAACCCCGAAGCCATCTTCGTCCACAAGCACGCATGGGGCCAGCAATACTACGGCCGCAACCTCACCGCGCTCTTCTTCAGCCCCCGCTACCAGGATTCCGACAATCCCAATACCGACGGCGACGGCTGGGGCGGCGTATATCCTTTCGGCACCGGCTGGGGCGGAGGTATGGTTACCCCGAACATCTACAACACATGGCCCTCCAACGACCCCCGCAAGAAGGCGTCCATCCTCAACGTCGACGACCCCGAGGAAGGCATGACCTATCATGACAACGGCGGCCACCAGGTAGAGGACACCCACATGTTCAACAAGAAGTACATCGCCGTCAACGTTCACTCGAACGAGGTCGTTTCCAAGGACGCCCAGAACGGTCCCGGCGCCATCTCCCTCTACTGGTACCTCTATCCCGGCATCCACGCTTCGGACAACGACTACATGTCCTGCAACCTGATGGACGAATACTCCATCCGCTTCGCCGACGTGCTTCTTATGCACTCCGAGCTCACCGGTACCGCCGACGGCATCAACCGCGTCCGCGCCCGCGTAGGCCTCGACCCCGTCGCCTACTCCGATGAGAACCTCCGCAACGAGCGCCGCTGGGAGCTTGCCTTCGAGGGCATCCGCTTCTTCGACCTCAAGCGCTGGGGTCAGCTCGACCAGGTTACCGCCCACCGCAGCAACATCGAGTGCTACTGCGACGGCAACCTCCGCACCATCTCGATTCCTTACCGTCCCGAGACAAAGGGTCTTCTCCCCATCCCCGACGAGGAAATCCAGAAGGCCGAGGGTACGCTCGTACAGAACGCCGGCTGGAGTCCTTCAGAGGGCAACTACACCGGTCCGTATTGATATTAACCTCAATAATCTGATTGACAGCAATGAAAACTAAATATTTCCTGGGCATAGCTCTGACAGTGGCCCTGGGTTTGAGCTCCTGTACGGAGGTCTCCGACGACCACGATGCCTTCAAGGGCATCGGCTCCGACCCCGAGGAAGTGGCAGCCCGGTATGCTTCCGCCTTCACATACGAGAACGGCAGCAACCACTCGAACAAGATCACCGTAATCAACAACTCCGGCTACGCCTGCCGTCTGGACTACATGGTAGGTACCACGATGCTCAACTGCGGCACCGAGAATAAGGTCGAAGTCGTCGTTCCCTTCGCCGGCGAACTTACCTTCACCGCAACCATGCTCTACGACGGTGAATTCGTTCCCGTCGAGATTCCCGTGCGTGTCGACGACATCGACACCCCGATCGATCCTCTGATGCAATGCCTCACCGCAGGCACGGCCGAAGGCCGCACCTGGGAATGGTGGGCCGACGGCAACGGCGGCGGTTACATCGAGGGCTCCTGGGGCTGTGTAGGCGGCGGTGGCTACGGCTGGTCCGCTACCGGTCCCAACTGGATATGCTACGGCATCGGCCAGAACGACGAATGGACCGGTCAGCTCGTTTCTATGGAGGAATTCGTGAAGTTCGACCTCGACGGCGGTCCCAACGTGACCATGCACTACAGCGACGGCACCGAGAAAAAAGGTACTTTCGCCCTCACTTCCTCGACCACTCCCGAAAAGGCCGCTCTCGGCTGGGTAGGTCAGCTCAAGCTCTCCGTACCCCTGCCTCACCAGATTGTCGACGGCCAGTACAGCTGGTACCTCGATATCCCCGTGGCTTACTTCGACGTCGCCATGCTCGACAACGAACACCTCATCCTGATTGCCCCCGGTGGCGGCGGCGCCCACACTGTCTGCGACGACAGCTGGGGTATTTCCTCCACTCACTGGACCTTCCAGGTACGCAAATAATTTCCTGACGTTTGAATACTGGAGCGGGG
>USGZ01000050.1 GCA_900554265.1 uncultured Porphyromonadaceae bacterium | reverse complement strand
GGCATGGCCTGGCTTGACACCGGCACGCCCCAGGGCCTGCTCAAGGCGGCCGAGTACGTGGAGGCCGTCCAGAGCCGCCAGGGCTACTTCATCGCTTGTATCGAGGAGATCGCCTACCGCCGCGGCTTCATCGACGCCGCCAGGCTCGCCGAACTCGCCGAACCCTTAAAATCCACACACTATGGACAATACCTCGCAAAACTCGCCGAAAGCGGCTCATGACATAGCCCGTCTGATCGAGCTCCCGCGCATCCGCGACCCCAGAGGCAACCTCACCTTCGTCCAGAACGGCGACGGCTACCTCCCCTTCAAAGTCGAGCGGGTATACTGGATTTACGACGTACCGGCTGGTGAATTTCGCGGCTCGCACTCGCATCACGAAGGCCGCGAACTCCTGATTGCCGTAAGCGGCAGTTTCAACGTCAATCTCCACGACGGGCATAGCGAGACAACCTATACCCTCAACCGCCCCTATCAGGGCCTTTTCGTGCCGCCGGGCTACTGGCGCACGCTCGATAACTTCTCGTCGGGCAGCGTTTGCATGGTCCTCACGTCCATGCCTTATACCGAAGACGACTATGTACGTGATTTCGAGACATTTCTGAAACTCAGCAAATGAAGTATCCTTTTCTGGACCTTGGACTGATAAACGCCGCATACCGGGAGCAGCTCGAGGAAGCCGCACTCAGGGTAGTCCGCTCGGGCAGATACGTCGGAGGCGCCGAAGTAGAGATGTTCGAGCAAGAACTTGCAGCGTCGGCAGGAACAGCCTTCGCTGTGGGTGTGAGCAACGGTCTCGATGCCCTCAGACTGATTTTCAGAGCATATATAGAACTGGGCACGCTCAAGCCCGGCGACGCCATTATCGTCCCTGCCAACACTTACATAGCTTCGGTACTGGCAGTTACGGACAACAATCTCGTGCCTGTTTTCGCCGAGCCCGACCCCGAGACGCTCAATATCGACACTTCGCGGCTCGAAGAATACCTGACCGACAAGGTCAAGGCTATACTTACAGTGCATCTCTACGGCCGCGCGGCCTACGACCGGCAGATGGCCGAATTTGCCGCACATCACGGACTGCTGGTTATAGAAGACAATGCCCAGGCCATCGGCGCTACTTCCGAATATCCCTCGCATAAGGGAACTTATACTACCGGCTCCCTGGGAAATGCCGCCGCGTTCAGTTTTTACCCGACCAAGAATATCGGAGCGCTGGGCGATGCCGGCGCTGTGACCACCGACGACGAACGCCTCGCCCGCGCGGTGCGTGCCCTGGCAAATTATGGGTCCGATTCGCGTTACCATAATATATACGAAGGCTTCAACTGCCGACTGGACCCTATTCAGGCTGCGATACTTAGGGTAAAGCTGCCACATCTGGAAAAGATAGGCGACCGCAGGCGCGCTATTGCGGCCATATATGATTCGCATATCGACAATCCGCGGATAGCCAAACCACTACGAGAGAATCCCGACCGCTGTGTATGGCACCAGTACGTAATCCGGTGCAATCGCCGCGACGACTTACGCAAGTATCTCGAATACAACGGAGTAGGCACCGACATCCATTACGCCGTACCTCCTCACCGTCAACCATGCTACAGCCGATACGCCGACATCGCGCTCCCCGTAACGGACCGCATAGCCGATACAGTCCTGAGCCTGCCGGTTTCCGAATGTACCACCGAGGCCGACGCCGCTGAAATCTCAGCAATTATAAACAGCTTCAAGATATGACCACTCCCGCGCATACTGCCCTTTTCCATACTTTCGGCTGCAAGCTGAACTTCGCCGAGACGGCCACCGTAGCGCGCGTATTCGCCGAAAACGGCATAGGCGCCGTAGCAGAGGGGGAGACACCGGATTTCGTGGTCGTCAACTCCTGTAGCGTCACAGCCGAGGCCGACCGCAAGTGCCGCTCGGCAATCCGCAATTTCAACCGCCGCTATCCCCAGGCAGCTATAATAGTAACCGGCTGCTACGCCCAGCTCAAGCCCGCCGAAGTAAGCCTGCTGCCCGGCGTGGCCATCGTGGCCGGCGTCAACGACAAGCTCGAGCTCGCCCGCATGGCCGCGGAATGGCTCGCCACACGCAAGGCCCGCTGCGAAGTACCCGCCGCCCGGGACCTGCGCTCGTTCATGCCCTCCTGCTCCCGCGGCGACCGTACCCGCTTCTTCCTCAAGGTTCAGGACGGTTGCGACTACTGGTGCTCCTACTGCACCATCCCCAGGGCCCGCGGCCGCTCGCGCTCCGGCAGCATCGCCGACATCGTGCGCCAGGCCGAAGAAGCCGCCGCAGCGGGAGGAAAGGAGATAGTCATTACAGGCGTCAACATCGGCGATTTCGGCGCCGGACGCAGCGACCGTCTCATCGACCTCTGCCGCGAGCTGGACAAAGTCAGCGGAATCGAACGCTACCGCATCAGTTCCATCGAGCCCAACCTTCTTACCGAGGAGCTGATAGACTTCGTCGGCGGCTCACGCGCCTTCATGCCCCATTTCCATATTCCCCTGCAGTCAGGCTCGGACAAGGTGCTCAGACTCATGGGACGCCGCTACGACACCGCTCTTTTCGCCGCGAAAGTCGACCGCATCCGCCGCACCCTTCCGGACGCATTCATCGGCGTGGACCTCATAGTCGGCGCCCGCGGAGAGTCGCCGGAGGAATTCGATGCTTCGCGCGCGTTCATTAATGGCCTGGACATCTCCCACCTCCACGTATTCCCGTATTCCGAACGTCCCGGCACACGCGCACTCCAGCTCGAAGGCATTGTGGACCAGGCCGAAAAACACCGTCGAGCCCAGATTATGGGCGAACTCAGCGCCGCAAAGCACGCCGCGTTCGCCTCGCGTTTCCTCGGCACGAAGCGACCGGTGCTCCTCGAGCACTCCCGACAGGGCCAGCCCCTCGGAGGATTTACCGACAATTACCTCAGGGTCTGCGTCAAAGCCCCTGCAGCCATGGACAATACCATTGCCCGCGTGCGCCTCGACAGCCTCCTGCCCGACGGCGAGACAATTTCCGCAACGCTCGTATGACCGGCATCCTGACCTTCATATTCACCGCGTTCGCCCTCCTGCCCCTGAGAGTGCTCTACTGGTTCGCCGACCTGGCCTATCTGGTTCTGTACCATATCGTCCGCTACCGCCGCACCACCGTGAGCGACAATCTGCGGCAGTGCTTTCCGGACAAGACGCCGGAGGAACTGCGCCGAATAGAAAAGCAGTTCTACCGCAACTTCGCGGACTACGTCGTAGAGACCGTCAAACTCCTGCATATCAGCGACAGCGAAATGAAGCGCCGCATGGAATTCCGTAATATCGGGCTTATGGACAGCCTGATGGCCGAAGGTAAATCCATAGCCATATATTTCGGCCACATAGGCAACTGGGAATGGGCGCCGTCCGTAACGTTGCACACCAAAGTTCCACCCTCTGCCGCAGCTGTATACGCCCAGGTCTACCGTCCCCTGCGCAACCGCACCTTCGACGCGCTGATGCTGAAAATCCGCTCGCGCTTCGGCTCGGTGTCGATACCCAAGGCCGTAGTCCTGCGCACGCTCCTGAAATGGCGCAAGAACGGCTCTGTGAGCGCCACCGGCTTCATGAGCGACCAGAAACCCAGCCACGGCGACCCGACCGTACCTCTGCGCTTCCTCGGACGCCCGACCGCATTCATCAGCGGCACCGAAAACCTCGCGCGGCGCCTCGGCATGGCCGCAATATACTGGGATACCGAGAAAACCGCGCGCGGACACTATATCATCACATGCCGGCTGCTGGCCGAAAACGCCGCCGATACCGAACCGGGGCATATCACCGCCGCATATGCCCGTATGCTTGAAAAATCCATAATCAGAAATCCGGCCATATGGCTCTGGACCCACAAAAGATGGAAGTACCCCGTAGACCCCTCGTCGCTATTATACTGAACTGGAACGGCCGCAAACTGCTCGAGCGGTTCCTCCCCGAAGTCGTCGCCAACACCGACCCCGGACTTACGCGCATCGTCGTGGCCGACAACGGCAGCACCGACGACAGCGTCGAATACCTGCGCGGGAATTTCGGCGACAAGGTAGGAATAATACGATTCAAACGCAACCTCGGCTTCGCGATGGGCTACAACAGAGCGATTACCGAAGTCGGCAAATACCCCTATGTAGCTCTGCTGAACTCCGACCTGGCAACCGACAAGGGCTGGGACGCCACCCTTCTGCGCTTCATGGACGCCAACCCGGACGTCGGGGCCGTACAGCCAAAAATCCTGAGCTACAGCAATCCCTCTAAATTCGAGTATGCGGGAGCCTGCGGTGGCTACCTCGACCGCAACGCCTATCCTTATTGCCGGGGACGCATATTCGGCACCTGCGAGGACGACCGCGGACAGTACGACACACCGGCCGACGTATTCTGGGCCTCCGGGGCCGCCCTGCTGGTGCGCCGCAACCTATACATGGCCCTCGGTGGCCTTGACCCGGACTTCTTCGCCCATATGGAGGAAATCGACCTCTGCTGGCGCATACACCTGGCAGGATTCCGCGTCGCCGTAGTTCCCGCCGCCAGCGTCCGGCACCTCGGAGGAGGCTCCCTGCCGATGGGCAATCCCAGGAAGACATACCTCAATTTCCGCAACAACCTCCTGATGATGCACAAGAACCTCCCGGACGGCACACGCGGCAAAGCCCTCTTCAGGCGAAGGCTCCTTGACACCATAGCCTGGGCGAAATCCCTGGCGACCCTCAATTTCGCCGACGCCGCGGCCATATTCCGGGCCCACCGCGATTTCGCCCGCATGCGCAGGAACTATGCCGCTCACCCGGACCGCGACATTCTCCCGCAAAGCCCCGAATCGCGCCGAAATATCCTCTGCGAGTACTTCCTGCATGGCCACCACACCTTCGACAGACTATCCGGAGGCACTTCGCCGGCCAATTTCAGGTAACGCAAGGCTAATTGCTCCTTTTTAAGAAAAGCCCTAAATCCGAACGCTAAAATTTTTTAAATCCGGCAAAGAGCATCCAAAAAACAGCGCTAAATATTTTGCTACTTGAAAACATGTTTTTACCTTTGCGATACTCTTTGCGGTACTGCGTGCCCGCAAACGAAATCTTAACCATGAACCCCTAACATAAAAACCCTGCAGCAAACATAAAAGACACACCCCGAATCATACCGCACGCCGGCCCAGGAGCCGGGTGAAACGAAACAGCACAATCAAATATAAACAATCAATAACTCACTAATTTTTCAGTACAACAAAATCAATTATGGAAGCTCAAAAGCCTGCCACCAAGCCTATCAAGGCTGCCAAAAAGAAAAGCAATGCTCCCGGCATCAAGAACGCTGCCTGGGTCATCGTAATCTGCGCCATCGTCGCTGTCTGCCTGTTCATCTTCTGGTTCGGTTATCCCGGCCACTTCGATGAAGACGGTCATCCCCAGAACCTGTGGGGCACCGTATATAAGGGCGGTATCATCGTGCCTATCCTGCAGACCCTCTTCCTGACTGTAATCGTTCTGGCCGTTGAACGCGGCATCGCTCTGAGCGCAGCCAAGGGCAAAGGCAACATCGCCAAGTTCGTCGCAGGCGTAAAACTCGCCCTCGAGAAAAACGACATCGCAGCTGCCCGCGCACTCTGCGCTAAGCAGAAAGGTTCCGTTGCCGCCGTTGTCGACAGCGCCCTGATCCGCTACGAGGAAATGGACAAGAACACCGTCCTGAGCAAAGAGCAGAAAATCGCCAACCTCCAGAAGCAGGTAGAAGAAGCCACCGCACTGGAAATGCCTACCCTGCAGCAGAACCTCCCCATCATCGCCACGATGACCACCCTCGGTACCCTCGTCGGTCTTCTCGGTACTGTGCTCGGTATGATCAAGTCCTTCCAGGCTCTGTCGCAGTCCGGCGCTCCTGACTCCACCGAACTCTCCACCGGTATCTCCGAGGCCCTCGTGAACACCGCATTCGGTATCGCAACCGGCGCATTCGCTGTAATCTTCTACAACTACTACACCAACAAGATCGACAACCTGACCTACGCTATCGACGAGATCGGTTTCTCCATCGTACAGACGTTTGCAGCAACCCACTGATTCCCTGTTTATCAATATTCACAACACTCTCGAACATAGATAAATATGGGAAAAGTAAAAATTAAAAGAAAGAGCACCCTCATCGACATGACCGCGATGAGCGACGTGACCGTTCTTTTGCTTACTTTCTTCATGTTGACATCTACCTTCCTGCAGAAAGAACCCACCATCGTGTACACCCCCTCCTCGGTTTCCGAAGAAAAGGTGCCCATGAACAACCTGGTGACCGTTCTGGTATCCTCCGCCGACAAAAGCGGCAAACTCGAGGACCCCACCGTTGCGGAAGGAAAGCTGTTCATCTCGTTCACAGGTGACGCCGACTCCACTCTTTCCAGCGAAAACATCCGCGGAATGATGCTCGACGAGGCCGTTCATATCTGGAACGAACAGAACCCCAATAAGCAAGTACGGCTCAACGAAGCTCAGAAGGCCGAGTTCCGCTCCACCAACATGTTTGGCGTAGCATTCACCGACCTCCCCGCCCTCCTGTCGATGTCCGTCACCGAACGCGACAAGTTCCTCGGCGACATGACCAATCCCCGCGTAGGTATTCCTATCAACGACAACAAGAACCGCGACGGCCATCTCAACGACTTCCAGGTCTGGCTCAAAGCTATCTACAATGTCGCACAGCGTATCAATACCGAGCAGGTAGCCGGTCTGACCGACGAAGAGCGCACAAACCTCAGCAACCTTTACACTGCCCTCATGCGTAAAGGCCAGGGTATCGCTATCAAGGCCGACAAGGACACCCCCTTCACCACCGTGCAGCAGGTTTTCGATAACCTCCAGACCATGAAGCTGAACAAGTTCAGCCTTATGACCGCACTGAAATCCGAAGACGAACCCACCCAATAAAGTAAACTCACATGGCACAAATCGAACAATCCTCGGGCGGCAAGAAGAAAAAAGGCGCCCAGAAGAAAATTCCCATCCATGTGGACTTTACCCCCATGGTGGACATGAACATGCTTCTGATTACCTTCTTCATGCTCTGTACGACCATGATCAAGAGCCAGACCCTGCAGATCATTCTTCCTACCAACGAAGACGTCCGCAAGGAACAGCAGAGCCAGGCCAAGCAGTCCGAAGCTGTTACTCTGATACTCGACACCGAGTATAACGGCGAAAACCCCGCCGTTGACCCCGAAACCGGCAAGACCGTTCATAAGATCTATTATTATGAAGGTATCGCCGACACCACCTTCGCTACCCCCAACTACCTGCGCGTCGAAGAGTTCATCGGCAACGTGAACCACGAGCCCCAGGGCATCCGCCGAATCCTCCGCGAACGCAACGAACAGGTAATGGAAGAATACGGCCGCCTCAAGGAACAGTGGAAAAACCGCGAAATCACCAAGGAAGAGTTCGAGCAGCTCGCTAAGAAAAATGCGTCCGACTCCACAAAGACCCGCCCTGTTGTCGTGATCAAACCCGGTCCCAACACCACCTACGAAGGCCTCATCAATGCTATCGACGAGATGAACATCAACCAGATTTCCCGTTACAGCATCGAGCTTCCCACCCATAGCGATACCCTCCTGCTCCAGCATTACCAGCAGGAACACAACGAGACTATTATCCGCCCGACAGTTCGCTCCAACCGCGACCAGCAGGCACAAGCATCTACTCCCAACCCCTAAATCTTGAACTGAAATGGCAAAAGACGTAGATCTTACCTCAAAAGAGTGGCGTGATATAGTATTCGAAGGCAAGAACAAGGACTTCGGCGCATACAAGATGCGCGAAGGCTCCCGCCAGCGCCACACAAAGGCAGTTATCTGGGTTCTCGGCGTAGTAGCCGTAATCCTCGTGCTGCTCATCCTCTCCGTCAACGACGTGTTCTCCCGTCCCGAGGAAGACCAGATCGTGACCAGCACCGAACAGGACATCGCAACATTCGATTCCGAAGAAATGGAAGAAGAAATCGAGGAAGAGGAAATCTTCGAGCTCCCCGAGCCCGAGGAAATCATCGCCCCCGAAGAAGTTGCGAACTCCCAGCAGGTTACCGACCTCCTCATCGTCCAGGACGAAGAAATCGACGAAACCAAACAGGCCAAGGACGTTGACCAGGTAATGGACAACGAAGCCCAGCTCGGTACCGTCGACATCACCGAAGGCGTCAATGACCTCAACAAAATCGAAGTCAAGGAACAGGTGATTGCAGAACCCGTCGTTGTCGACGACGAACCCGTCAGCATCGCGATGGTTGAGCAGAAGCCCTCCTTCCCCGGCGGCGAAGCGGCCATGTACCAGTGGCTCAGCAACAACATCGTATATCCCCCGGCCGCTTCCGAAGAAGGCATCCAGGGCCGAGTAGTTGTTGAGTTCGTAGTCGGCAAAGACGGCTCCATCACCAACGCCCGCGTTGTCCGCACCCGTCACCCCGCCCTCGACAAAGAAGCACTCCGCGTAATCAAGGCAATGCCCAACTGGATTCCCGGCCGTAACAACGGCCAGCCCGTGAAAGTAACATACACCCTCCCCGTTACCTTCAAACTCCAGTAAGCATCCCGACAATACCGCATACCCACACAAGAGCGCCGGCAACCCCGGCGCTCTTATTTTATACCCCAGCGCAACGTAGGGCTGCACGCTCGTG
>USGZ01000049.1 GCA_900554265.1 uncultured Porphyromonadaceae bacterium | reverse complement strand
TCCGGCAGAAGCCGACGGCCGCCGCGTGATGGCCACCAAGTACTGTATCCGCCGCGAACTCGGAGCCTGCCTGCGCACGCCGCAGGGCTCCCGCCTGCCCGAGCCCCTATTCCTGCGCAACGACTCCGGCACCTACCGTCTCGAGTTCGACTGCCGGCGATGCGGCATGAACATCTACAGGAGCTGACCGACTGTTAAAATATCGCAATTCATACCCCCGCCCGAAAATATTCAGGAGAAAAAAGCACCACAGCGCCGTATCATGATTGTTCCCAGGAACAGCATCTCATTCTCACTCCCTCAAAAAGCAGACTCCCAGATGGAACCGGCAAACATAGCTGACCTCATTCGCGCCTACGTACGCGCCGAAGCCTCCGAAGAGGAGACCCGGATTGTACGCGAATACATAATGGCCGACCTGAACCATTTCGACATCCTGCTCCGCATAATGCGCGAGGAGGCCATGCTCGAACTGCACCTCGACCCCGCCGACGATTTCCTGGCCGAGCAGCTGCGGCGCTGCGCGCCCAAAGCCTTCGCCGAGCGCCCCTGGATCGGCGACAAGGACAAAGACAAGGACAAGCCCAAGGCCGACATGTTCCGCGCCGGCCGCCCGCAGCGCACGGCAATCCCGGCCTTCAAGGTTCTCAAAGACAATATCCTTCCCGACTGAAAATACTGAAGGGCTGACTTTCTTCCTGACTTATTACCAAAGAGATGCCCGGAGCCGCTCAGCGTTGTCTGCAGCGGCTCTCAGTTTGATTTGGGGTCCGAGGGCAGAAGCTGCCACGAACGGTAGTTTTCGCCCAGCGACCGCACGGCCCGGTGCCAGTAGGCGTCGCCGTGCAGCGTAAGCAGACTCTCGGGGTTCTCCGGCATCGGAGCCTGGGCCCAGGTATCCTCGCCGATTTCCTCCTCGAGCTGACCGTCGGTCCAGCTGCTGTAGCCGATGAAAAAGCGCACGTTGCCGCTGACAGGATAACCGGAATTCACATAGTCTATAACCGAATTGAAATCTCCCCCTACATAGAGGCCGGGAGCGTACATGCGCGCCCCCGGGATTATCTTCTCGCCTAAGGTATGGATGAAGTAGAGCCTGTCCTGCCCGAGCGGACCCCCACAGTACACCTCCGCGTTGCTGAATACGCGGGTATTGTCCAGCAGGTCCGCCAGGCGGTAACCCGTCGGCTTGTTCATCACCACACCCGTGGCGCCCTCGTCGGGCGCATAGTCGATAAGTGATATTACGCCATGGCTGAAATACGATTCCCTGAGAAAAGGTTCGGCCACCAGCAGGCCTCCGCGACGAGGCGCGCTCTTGTCCGAGCTTACCCTGAACAATGTAGAGGCGAGATCTTTCATAAAATCCAAGTTATATACCTATCCAACACCGCCGCCCCCGCATTGGTTTACATGCACCCGGCCGACTCGAGGAAGGCGCGGTAATACCCTGCCTTGGCGCCGGGGGCCAGGGGATAGGCCCGCGAGGTGCTGGGCAGGCGCCAGAGCTGGATTTCGCGGCCATCGCGGTTCCAGGTCGCGTAGCGCCCCATTGCCGGAGGCTCCGTGCCGGTCAGTTCAGCGAGGACCGCGGCGGCTTTCTCGCCCGTGGTGGCTATGGCGCGACAATCCGGCATTCGCTCAAGTATCGCCTCGAGGTCCACGGGCTCGAGAATTTCCAGGTACTTGTCCGAGGCGTTGCCGCGCAGGCGCCGCACGCGGTGGCCGGTGTCGCCCATGGCTATGCCGTGCTCGGCCAGCAGGGCCTTTATTGCCGGCAGGTCGTAGCTGCGGGTGGCGCGGCTGTAGAAACGGTCGAGGTCGCCGTGGTAGATAAGGCCCATGATGCGCCAGAAGTCGTTTGTGGGATTCGGGTAGAAGAAATCCATGGCCCAGCGGTGGCGTCCGGGCGGAAAGGTACCCATAATCAGAGCCTTGGCGCCGTCCGGCACGAAGGGCGTCCAGGGATGGGTCTCTATGATGTTTTCGTTATCGTCCATAATAAGTATCGCGCGGGAAAGCATATCCGCCGCATTCGGAACTGCAATAATAACAATTTTCCACGGTTTTCCGCCCATGTCCGACCATAAACCTGCGCCCAAAAAGCTTGTTACGCGGTTTATTTGGTTGTTTAGGAAAAAAATAGTAATTTTGCGACGCATTATGTCCGATAACAAGTTTTAATCATCCAAACATACACGATACCTAACAGCTTCCGATGAAGAAGGTCATTCGATTAATCTGCGCCTCCGCCATTTTCATAATATTGGCAACAGGCTGCAACGCTTCCAAAAAGGTGCCTTATCTTATTGACGCCGAACTTATCCCCGAGGAAATCCTCTCGCAGACGCAAACGGTGGCCGACCCGGTGATAACCGTCGGCGACCTGCTCAACATAGACGTTACCTCACCCAACATGGCCGCAGTCGCCCCCTTCAACAAGGGCCGCTACGTAGATGCCGACGGCAAGATTCTGACTCTCCAGCGCCAGAACAGCAACTACAACGAGACCGGCCTTGAAGTGTCCACGGACTATTACCTCGTAAATGCCGACGGCAACATCGAGTTCCCCATCGTTGGCAAGATACACGTTGCCGGACTCACCAAGTCGCAGATTGCCGATGCCATCGTCAACGCCATCTATCCCCACTACGTCACCGAACGTCCGACGGTCGACATCCGCCTGATGAACTTCCGCGTAACGGTGGCCGGCGCCGTCAAGAAACCCGGCATCTACCAGAGCCGCAACGAACGCATGACCTTCCTGGAAGCCATCTCGATGGCCGGCGACCTTGACATCAAGGGCGACCGCGAGAATATCTTCCTCTACCGGACGAACTCCGACGGTACCCGTGAAGTCGAGCATATCAACCTCCAGGACAAGAACTTCCTTATGTCGCCCTACTTCACCCTGCAACAGAACGACGTTATCTACGTCCAGCCCAACAAATCCATGGCCAACCAGGCCTGGGCCATGGCTCCCGGCGTGCAGAGCACAATCACCATTGTCGGCGGCATTTCCTCGCTCGCTTCCTTAGTTATCGGTATCCTCAACCTCACCAAAGATTAAGTCATGGCAGAAGAACTCGAAAAACACAACTCCGAGAAGGAGCCCGACAGCTTCGACACCACCGGACTGATTCTCGATTACCTGGCCCACTGGAAGTGGTTCGTGGTCAGCGTGGTCGTCTGCCTGGCCGTGGCATACTTCCATATAGCCACGGTAATCCCCGTCTACAAGATTGAATCCGCAATCTATCTCAGCGGCGGCGGCAACGAGGGCGACAGCCCCGCCAACCCATTCAGTCTCAACGGCGACAACCCGCTGGTAAGCATGAAGAATTACATCGACGAGACTGAAATCGAGATTCTCAAGAGCCGCAACAATCTGGTGCAGATTGTCGATTCCCTCAACCTCTGCTATACCTATTATAAGGAAGGAACCCTGCGGGACAAGCCCCTTTACCAGAACAACCCGATTATTGCCTCGCTGGATTCCGCCTCCCTCCACAACCTCAAGGCACCGATAAAAATCAAGGTAAAGCAGAACAGCGACTCGACCTACAACGTTGAGGTCAAGACCACCTTCAACCAGGCTAAGGAAGATAAAAAGCTCGAGAATGTCGCCATGCCCTGCAGTATCCAGCTCTCGCACGGCGAACTTACCCTTACCCGCTCGAACATGATTCCCGAGTTCGACGGCACGGAACTGATAACCATCGTCAGCCCTCGCACACGCGCAAAGCAGCTCGCCGGGGCCCTCTCCATCGAATTCGCCAAGAAGAGCGAGAAAATCATCAACGTAGCCTATACGGACCAGGTTCCGGCCCGCGGCATCGACGTTATCAACGCGCTGCTGGACTACTACAACCGCGGCATTATCGAGGACAAGAACCGCAGTGCAGTGCAGACCGAGGCTTTCATCCTCGACCGCCTCGTAATGATCACCGACGAGCTGCGCGACGTCGAGAACCGCCTCCAGTCCTACCGCCAGGCCCACAACATCACCGACATCCAGGTACAGAGCAACCTGAACCTCAATCTCCAGAGCAACTATCAGAACCAGCTCGCCGAGGCCGAGGCCGACATGGCCGTGCTGGACGACATCGAACGCATCGTATCCACCGCCGGCACCTACGAGCTGCTGCCCTCCGCCGTAAAGGACCAGAGCATCAACTCAATCATCGAGCAGTACAACAACCGCGTAAACCAGCTCAACCGCGCCCTCGAAGGCAGCACCACCAACAGCCCGCTGGTAACATCCATGCAGGACGAGCTCAATCGCCAGAAGGTGCGCATCATGGGCACCATCGTGTCGGCCAAGCGTAACCTCAACGCCCGAATCGCCAACATCAGCGCACTCGAGCACCAGAGCGTCGGCGAGCTCGCTTCGACGCCTACCGTCGACAAGGGCCTGCAGGAAATCTTCCGCGAACAGAGCGTAAAGGTCAACATCTACACTTTCCTGCTGCAGCGCCGCGAGGAAATCGCCCTGCAGAAGAGCATGGCCACCAACACCGCCCGCCTCATCGACGACCCCATCGGCGAAGTCATCGTGGCTCCCCGCAAGATGATCATCATGGCCGCCGCATTCCTGCTCGGCCTCCTCATCCCCGGACTCATCATCTTCCTGCGCCGCACTTTCTACCCGGTATTCTCGGATAAGGAAGAACTCTCCAGAATAACCAGCATTCCCATCATCGGCGAAATCTGCGGCAGTGAGGACACCGGACACGACGACATGGTGATCGGCGAAAACGTATCGACTCCCATCGCCGAACTCTTCCGCCTGCTGCGCAACAACGTGAACATCACCTTCCACCATCGACCCGGCTGCAAGATTATCCTCGTAACCTCGACCATCTCCGGCGAAGGCAAGACCTTCATCTCCACCAACCTGGCCATGACCTACGCCCTTGCCGGCCAGAAGGTGCTCGTTATCGGCGGCGATATCCGCAGGCCCGTACTGGCACGACGCTTAGGTCTGGACAACCAGCGCGGTCTGACGACATACATAAGCGGTCAGGAGCACAACCTGGACCGTCTGATTGTGCCCAGCACCCTCAACCCGAATCTCTTCATCCTTCCCGCCGGTCCCGTTCCGCCGAACCCCAACGAACTACTCATGTCCGAGAACATGGACAAGCTCATCGATCTCCTGCGCGAGAAGTTCGACTATGTAATCATTGACTCCGCCCCAATAGGCGTGGTTTCCGATACCTTCCTCATCGTCGGACACACGGACCTGCAGCTCTACGTTACCCGCGCCAACTACTCTACCCGCGGTACCATCAAGACCATTCAGGAAGCCGTGCGCCAGAAGAAGTTCGAGAACTGCTACATCGTAATCAACGGTGTAGACATCAACTCCAACGCCTATTCCTACCGCCGCTACGGATACTATACCTCCGACAAGCACCGCTACGGCTACGGCTACGAGGACGCAAATGGCAAGAGCACCAAAAAGTAAAATCCCAACCCAATCATAACGAAGGCCGCGGCACAAGGACGCGGCCTTCTTTTATCCTCCCCTCGAAAATGGAAGAAAACGATATCAAACCCGAGCCGGATGGCCCGAAGTCCTGGCTCGAAAAGGCCGACGGCAATTATTTCATGGCTTTCTCGATGTATATCGACAGCCGCGCTCTGCCTCTGTGGTTGCGCATGGCCGTAAAAATCCTCGTCTTCGGCCTTACGATGGCCCTGGTGGCCATCATGCTCTCCTGGCCCTTCTGGTTCACCAGGGTCTGATTAAGCGGTTTTGCCTACATTTCGCTGTTTGCCAATACCTATATTACTGATTCCCGACATATGATATCCCCGCGAATTACGCGAATATGCGCTGGTACAGGAGCGCGTCGGTGTAGCTGGAGCCGCGACGGAGCCAGCTGCGGAGCCGCCCGCAGGTCCTGAAGCCGCAGGCGCCGAAAAGAGCGCGCGAGGCCTCGTTGTCGTAAGCTATCTGCGCGTCGAGCTGATGCATTCCGAGCACATCCGCGGCATAGCCGCAGAGCACTTCGAGGGCCGCGCGGCCGTAGCCCTTGCGCCTCTGGCCCTCAATTATCGCGATACCTACGAATCCGCGGCGGTTGCGGGCGTCGAAGTCCGAGATGTCGATGGTCCCGACAGTCAGGCCGCTGTCGCGCGCCACAATCATCAGCCTGAGCTGTTTCTCGGCGAATATATCCGCCGAGTAAGATTCTATGTACCGGCTCAGCTCGAAGCGGCTGGCCGGTGCGGTTGCGAAGCCTCCCTCGGCGCGCGAGGTGGCGTTCTCCAGCAGATAGAGCGTGTCGAGGTCCCCGGGCTCTACGGGGCGGAGGATTATTCTTGTATCGGAAATCTGCATTGTATCGGTATCTGTCAGTTTGTTCCTGCAAAAGAAACCAGCTCCGTCACCCTATTGTTCGGCGCTGAGTCAGTATTCGAAAGGTGTGCGGTTTAGCAGGCTGCGGGCAAGCGTGGCCTCGTCGGTATACTCGATGTCGTTGCCTACGGCCACGCCGCGGGCCAGCTGCGTAAGCCGGACCTTACGCCCGCATTTGCCTAAAAGACGGTAGATGTAGTAGTTGGTCGTGTCGCCCTCGACTGTGGGACTCGTAGCCAGGATAACCTCCTCGATGCGGGGGTCCGAGTTCACGCGCTCCGCCAGCGAGGCAAGCTCCAGCTGGTCCGGGCCGATGCCGTCGACAGGCGAAATCACGCCGCCGAGAACGTGGTAGAGGCCGCTGTATTGCCCGGTCGCCTCGACGCTCATCACGTCGCGCACCGTCTCGACGACGCAGACCGTCGCCGGGCTGCGGCGGGGCGAGGCGCAAATCTGGCAAACCTCGCTGTCGCAGATGTTGTGGCACACGCGGCAGTACTTGATGTCGCGCCGCAGTTCTATGATGGCTTCGCCGATAGTCTGCGCCTCCTCCTCAGGGCGCCGCAGCAGGTGCAGCGCCAGGCGCAGCGCGGTCTTGCGGCCTATGCCCGGCAGGCGGCTCAGCGCCGTTACGGCGTTCTCGAGCACCGGCGATGTGTATTCTCTTTCCATATCTTTCTATTGGACCCACAAAATTACCAAACTTTTTGCCGTATGACAAATAATGAGTAATTTTGCAGGTCTAATTTTGTGTTCTTACAGGAACCCAGGAAGAAAAATGGAAATAATCCGCAAAGTCAAGCGCCTCGACGAGGTGCTCGATACAGCCCGCAAGTCCGGCAAGTCCGTCGGGCTCGTTCCCACCATGGGAGCGCTCCACGCCGGCCATCTCAGCCTGGTGCGCAGGGCGCGCGCCGAGAACGACATCGTCGTTGTCAGCGTCTTCGTCAATCCTACCCAGTTCAACAATCCCGACGACCTGCGTACCTATCCCCGCACCGAGGAAGCCGACTGCCGACTTCTCGAAAGCGCCGGCGTCGACTATGCCCTGGTGCCCGCCGTCGAGGAAATGTACCCCGAGAAGGATACCCGCGTGTTCGACCTCGGTCCTGTCGGCGAAGTGATGGAAGGCGCCATGCGTCCCGGTCACTTCAACGGCGTATGCCAGATCGTAAGCAAACTTTTCGATATCGTCAAGCCCGCCCGCGCCTACTTCGGCGAGAAGGACTTCCAGCAGATAGCCGTAATCCGCCGGATGGTCGACCTGCTCGGCCTGGAGCTTGAGATTGTGCCCTGCCCCATCGTCCGCGAGCCGGACGGTCTGGCCCTGAGCTCGCGCAACGTGCGCCTCACTCCCGAAGGCCGCAAGGTCGCGCCGGAAATCCACAAGGCTCTCGAAGCCAGCCTTAAGCTCAAAGCCCAAGGCATGACGCCCGCAGAGGTCGAGAAAGCCACGGTCGACGCCATCGACGCCATCCCGGGACTGAAAACGGAGTACTACACCATCGTCGACGCCCGCACCATGCAGCCCGTCGCCGCCTGGAGCGACGCCGACGCCGACGGAGCCGCCGGTTGCGTCACCGTCTACTGCGGCGACGTACGCCTCATCGACAATATCCGCTACTAAGATGTTCATCCAGATACTGAAATCAAAGATACACCGGGTCACCGTGACCGAGGCGCGACTCGACTACATCGGCAGCATAACCGTCGACCAGGACCTCCTCGACGCCGCCGGCATCATCCCCGGCGAACGCGTCTACATCGTCGACAACAACAACGGCGCCCGCCTGGACACCTACACCATCGCCGGCGAGCGAGGCTCCGGAGTAATATGCCTCAACGGCGCGGCCGCACGCATGGCCCAGCCCGGCGACATAATCATAATCATGGCCTACGCGACCATGACCCCCGAGGAAGCGAAGGACTTCCAGCCCAAAATCGTCTTCCCCGACACAGCCACAAACCGCCTATAACACCCCCTCCCCCGTATGTTCGAAAAACTTTCCGACCGCCTTGAACGCAGCTTCAAACTTCTCAAAGGTCAAGGACGAATCACAGAGATAAACGTTGCCGAAACCCTCAAGGACGTGCGCCGCGCCCTCCTCGAGGCCGACGTCAACTTCAAGGTCGTCAAGGATTTTGTCGCAAAGACCAAAGAGCGCTGCATGACCGCCGAGGTCATGGAGTCACTCACCCCGGCGCAAAACGTCGTCAAGATCGTGCTTGATGAGCTTACCGAGCTTTTGGGTTCCACCGAGAGCAAGCTTGTTCTCTCAAGCCGTATCCCCAATGTGATCATGCTCGTGGGCCTTCAGGGTTCCGGTAAGACCACTGCCGCTGTAAAACTGGCCTACCTGCTCAAGAAGCAGGGCCGCTCG
>USGZ01000048.1 GCA_900554265.1 uncultured Porphyromonadaceae bacterium | reverse complement strand
CTGGCTGGCCAGGGATCCGACGGTAATCCGCCTGGACCCCGCGACGGCCTTCGAATCCGCCCTCGCCGCAATAGAGGCGGTGCTAAAATAGCTATTTTAGGGACCTTAGGGACTTTAAGGCCCCTAAAGTCCCTAAAACCCCAGCTACCAAAAGAGGCTGCCTGCCGGTTAGGGCAAGCAGCCTCGGTTTATATAGGATTGGATTTAGTTTACCTTACGGCAATCTTGAGAGTGGCGGTCTCGCCGGCGGCGCTTACGGCGCGGGCAATGTAGATGCCCTCGGCAAGGCCGGTGGTATCTACAGCGTCGGCGCCTGCAGCTACCTTCATGCCGGCTACGGAGTAAATTTCGATTGCGCAGCCTTCGGCTACCACGGCGCTGCCGGTGAAGGCTATGCCGGCCGTACCGACTGCGATATCGCCGGTTCCGCTGGTGGCGATGGCCACGGTACCTGCGGCGGTGCTGCCGAGAACCGTTACGCTGAAGGCGGTCTGGCCCTCCTTCAGAGGCTTCATTCCAATCGAGAGGATATTGTTCTCAAGGCTCATCTCGCCTGTCATCTCGAGCATGTCCTCGCTGTACTCCATGGTGAAGTCGCTCAGGACATCGTCGGCGGTCAGGGCCTTCGGGTTGATGAGTCGCATCACGATGTTGAAGGGTTCGTCGACGCGGGCGGCGATTTCCTTGGTCAGAAGTATCATCGAAGTCTCGAAGTAGAGCGAGGGACTGTTGACGGTATTAACGTTCCAGGGATTCTCCGCATCCTCGCCGAACTTGAAGCCCAGGCTGCCGAGAAATTCCTCGTCGAGGTCCCACTTGCTCTTGGTGGCGCCTTCGGTGGTGGTCCCCTCGGCGGCGATGGCTGCGGCGACTGGTTCGAGTCCGGAGATTACATAGTTGTTCTCCAGACCGGCCTCTATGGTGCGCTCGTCGGAGTAGATGGGATTGTAGTCGTCGTCCTCGCCGATGATTTCGGGCTCGGCGTTGGCGCAGGTCGAACCTACGATGCGGTGTACGGTATCGAACTGGCCGGTGTAGTTTTCTGTGCCGGTCAGGTCGCCTTCGGTGGCGATGGCATCCAGATTGACGAGATTGCCGGACACTATCTTAGTCTGATTGGCGGGGTCCGGGTTGGGAGTCAGGGTACCGACAACGCCGCCGGCGTTGAAGCCGCTCCAGCGCGAGGCGCCCTTGGCGGTGATAGTGCCCTGGACGTGGTTGTTGCGGACGGTGCCGCGGGTCGAATAGCCTGCAATGCCGCCTACTGTATTTGCGGCAGTGATGTTGGCGTTTACATGGCAGTCGGCGATAATGCCGTCGTTGCAGAGGCTGCCTACGATGCCGCCCACTTCGGATCCGGCGTTGATTGTGCCGTTGAATGCCGACGAGCGCACCGAGGAGCCGGTGAAGATTGTTCCGACAAGACCGCCTGCAGGAGCCTGAGGCATATTGATTTCGGCGCCCCCGATGTAGCAGTCCTTGATTTCGGTATGCAGCGCCGCCAGACCTACGAGCGAACCGAACTCATAGTCGAAGTCCTCCGTGGCGGTCGCCTTGAGGCCGAAGACATTGATGTCCGAAAGTTTCAGACCGCGGGACATTGAAGCTACCAGGCCGCTACGTCCGCTTCCGGCGGAGAGGTCGACTACTGGATCGTTGAAAGTCAGGTTCTTGATTTGAGAGCCTTCGTTGGTGGTGGCGAAGATACCCTTGGCTGTAATCCGCAGATTGTCGATGCTCTTTCCGTTGCCGTCGAGCTTGCCCGAGAAGCCCTCGATTGGCTCAAAGTCGAAAGAAGCGGCCTCGATGTCGTTGTCAAGAACGTAGTAAGCAGCCGGATTGCTCTTTATCTGCTGGAGGTCGCCGATGGTGGCGATGTGGTAGGGATTCCCCTCGGTGCCCTCGCCGCCGTTGAATCTGTTCAGGGGGAAGGAGTAGAAGTCAGTTGTATAGCGTGCGTCCTTGCCGAACACTATGCCCAGACCGGGATTGGCGCCGGGAATGAACATCACGCTGGCGAGCGCGCCTTTCTCCTCATCGGGCAGCACGGTAAGTAGCGGAGTATCGCTCACGGGCGAGCCGATCAGGAATTCTTCCTGAGTGGCGCTGCTGCCGGAGGCGCTGTCCGTATAGCGCTTGACAAGGAAGAGGTACTCGTTGGCGGTATCGGTGTCTATCACGTAGGGATTCAGCGCGTCGGAGGTGATATACACCTGGGCCAGAGCAACGTCCTTGCCGATATTGATGCGGTCTACGCGCTCCATCTCGCCGTTGAGATTGATCCAGCCGATTTTGTGGTAGTAAGTTCCGTCCGGAGTCGTCTCGGGATAGCGCAGGGAGGATGCGTAGCTGTAGCCGCCGGGGGTAGGCACTCGGTCCAGGGAGGTGGTAACATATTCTCCGCCCAGCTGCGCCGGTATCGTGCATATGGTCGTTCCGGAATAGAGGTCCACGAAGTCGAATGTATAGTCCTGACCTTCCTGGTAGATGAACATGGCCTGAGGCTCGTAGCCTTTGAGGTCCGACATCAGGTAATAGCCGAACGTCTCGGCGGCTATGGTCATCAGCTTCTGGCCCTGGCTGTCGTATACGTGGTACGAGTTGGTGTAGTTGTCGTCCTCGGAAATCGAATAGTCGCTTTGGGTCACCACGAATGCCGCGGAGCCGTCGGAAGTATAGTGGTCGAAGTCTATATCGCCGTCGTACATCAGCGTGCCTACGGAGTAGAATGTATAGAGCACGCCTTCGGTAGTCGAGGGCGTAGTAGGCATATTCAGCGACGCTACTTCGGAAAGTTCGGAGGACCAGGCGCTTTGCTTCTGGCGTACGGAAACCTGCAGATGGTTGTCCGGGGTGATGCTCTCGTCGCCTGACATGCCGGTGGGATCTGTGAAGAAGCACTTCTCGTAGCGCGAGGTGATGAAGGTCAGCTTGCCGTCCTTTACGCAGCTCATGAAGAAAGGCGCCTCCATGCCGTCGCCGGGAAGATAGATATTGGCGAGTTCGTAATTGTCGAACACGGTCGGGCCGCCGGAATAAGTTGCCCGCGTGTAAGTCGTAACGTGGCTCTTGTAGGTTTCCAGGTAAGCCATGTAGTCGTCGTAATCGTCGACGTTGCCGGCGCTTTCCGTAAAGAAGGATATGAAGAAATCCTCGCTCCAGGCATCGGCGGCGGCATTGGCGGCGGCGACGGGATAACCCTGTATGTCCATGATGCTGACGTCGTCGCCATCCTGGTCACGGTCGGCTCCGATGCTGTAGACGAATGTGCGGCTGTTGGTGTAGGGCATCTGGGTGAGATCCGACTTGTTGAAGACAACGGACACCATCATCTCGTAGCGGTCGTCGCGGTTGAAGAACTTGCGTGTCAGCGTCGTTCCGGGCATCACGGCCGCAACCTTGCTCTCGCCCTCCTGAAGCTCGATCTTATCCTTTATCTCGCCGATTTTCTCGAACTTGGAATCGTAGACTGTGAATGTATATCCGAGAATATGGTCCTCGGTGGCATATCCGCCGGGAAGGGCGACGGTCTCCTTGTCGTAGTCCACCGTCGCGAACCACATGCTTCCGTCCGGTGCGTCGAGGAAGTACATGTTGTCCGAATTGTAGCTGTGCGCCGGAGCGATCCGCGATGCCGGAGCGGAAACCTGCGGTTCGGACCAGTGCTGCGCGTGACGCGACTTGAGGGCGTAGCGCAGCGGGTCGGCGTCCGGTGAGAACGGCCCGACATGGGCGGCCACGGCACCTGCCGCGCAGAGACCCAGGGTCAGCAGCGTAAGTAAATATCTTTTCATTGCTTCTGGTAAAAAATGATTGGTTCGTAGAAGAACGCGCCCCTGTGCAGGCAGCGAATCCTATATTTTTACAAAGTTACGGCGTTTTCTTCCAATTCCTCGCATTCTGACGCCAAAAGTCCCTAATTTTTAAGCAATATTAACAAGATGCTTAAAAACAGACGACACACGTTCCTTCCCGAAGCGGTCCTCGTGCCTCCCGGCCCCGATTTTGCATTTACGGCAAAAATCTTTATTTTTGCATTCTGACCTCAGACGGCAGCAATAAGCTCCCCCGAACCCATGAATATGTCCACACCCGCAAACAAGCGTGCCACAGCCATAGTCGCCATATGGATTATAGCCGTAGGCCTGATAACGATTCTTTTCACAACCGGCAACTTCGGCATCTGGCTGTTCGCTACCGTTCTCTCATTCCTGGCGGCCTGCACGATAGAGTCCATCGTCGGGACCTGCTTCCGGTGCCGGCGCTCGGACGAGGTATCGAAGCGCCATTTCGCCCTCAATATCATCGGGCGCTTCATGGCCCTCTTCTTCATAACCGGCACAATAATCTCAATGTTAGCCTTCCCCCTAATGGTGAAGGCCTCCGGGAACTATACATTCAACAACACGGAACTTATCCTGCGCTCCATGATATGCTCCCTGGACATGTTCATGCTTGATGTGGACAGCAACGTTCTGGACCGTCTGGACTCCTATCCCCTGGTCAAAGGCTTCATGCTGGTGCAGGCGACACTGTCGTTCATGTGTACCGTCAGCATGCTGGTGGCTCTGGTATTCACGCGCCTTGTGGCCTTCCTCAAGTTGCGCTACAAAACCCGCGTCAGCCCGGACAAATGCCATATCTATCTCTTTTTCGGCGTTAACGACAACTCCCTGCTCTTAGCCAATGAAATAGGCCACAAGGACTCGCAAGCCATAGTGATTTTCGCCGACAGCGCCAATGTCAGCGAAGAGGACAACGACAGCTGGAACAGCGTCGTTTCCCTGTTCACACATCGCCAGGAATCCCTGGACAAGGCCAGGCAGGCCGGAGCCGACATCACCATAACGCCCAAACGCCCCGACGAAATCACGGACCGTGTGCCCTCCTCAGGCGATACCGACGTCCTCGGACTGCTCAATCTCGTGAGCGTCAGGAACCTGATTGCCAAACTGCCCGAGGTGCCCGACAAATCGCAACCCAGCCTGCACATTTTCTTCCTCTCCAACGACGAGGACGCCAACATCGCCGCTCTGAAGAACCTCGCCCGCGACACTACCGTGCGCCGTTTCGCCGCCGGGAGCGACAGGTATCATCGCGTGGCGCTATACTGCCACGCCCGCGCCAACAGCGCCAACAAAGTCCTCGAGGACATCGGCCTGAAGCACAAACTGGAAGTGAAGATAATCGACTCCTCGCACCTGGCCGTAGAGATGGTCAAGGCCAAGCCGGAATTCCAGCCCGTGCGCGTGGCCAGGCTCTCCGGTAGCTGCCCCGAGCTGGTCGCCGAGCCGCTGCACGCCCTGGTCGTAGGCTTCGGCGAGGTCGGACGCGATGCCTTCCGCTTCCTCTATGAATTCGGCACCTTCATTGGCCTCTCGGACGGCAGGCCGACGACCGTGCGCCCGCACATAACCGCCGTCGACTCCCGCATGGACGTCCTCGCCGGTCCTTTCATGGCCGGCACCCCGGCAATCGACTACAGCTGCAAGCGGGCCCTAAAGAAAATGGACACCGACAGCCGCGAGTTCTACGACGAGGTGCTCTCCGACGACAACTGCCGCAGTCTGAACTACATTGTCCTCGCCCTGGGCGATGACGACGCCAACATATCCCTGGCCATCAACATCTTCAACCGCATCCGCCGCGTCCGCGAGGACCTGAACAATCTCATTATTATGGTCCGTTGCACCCGCGACGACAAGCTGGACATGATGCAGCGCATCGCCGAACACTACAACCACGGTTGCGGCGTCCCCGCACTGAATGTTATCAACATTTTCGGAAATCCCCGGGGCATCTACGACTACTGCATCGTTGTCCGCGACTCGCTCCTTGACGAAGCTAAGGAATACCTCAAGCGCTACAACCTGCTCAACGGTGGCAGCGAGGACTGGGACCAACGGCGCAAGCGACTCACCGGAGCCGAGAAACGCGAAAAAGCTAAAATATTATTTCCGCAAATCGACAGCTTGCGCGAACTCCACCGCAAGGAAAGCCAGGATATGGCCAACGCCAAGCACAAGGAAACCAAAATCTGGCTGCTCCGCAAGGCCCTCGGCGATACGACGCCGGAGGATTTCGCGGCTCTCTATTTCAACGCGGACGGCATCAAGGCCAATGTCAAGGGCCGCGGCGCCGGCATCCGCTTTCCGGGACTGGACGGCATTGACCGCGGCAACGAGATTGTGCTCCATCTGGCCATGCTCGAGCATGCCCGCTGGAACGCAGCGCACGAGCTCCTCGGCTACACAGCGAATGACGAAGACACATGTTGCGACGAGCGCACAATGCGCCACAACTGCCTGCGCGACTGGACCGAACTGGACAGCGAAAGCAAGCGCAAGAACGAGAGCGACAAGGCCAAAGGCAAGGCCGGCGACTGCGACTACAAGATCTACGACTTCGGCGTAGTCAGCACCTCGCTGTCACTCGAAGTGCGGCCCGGAAACCAGCGCTCCTGACTTAGGCGATTGTGTCGGGGCGAGACGCCCCGACCTCTACGGAGGATGCGCCGCTTGCCGTCTCCGCCGGGCGATGCCCGGGCAATTCAAGATAAATCCCGATTAATCGAGAATAGTCCTGATTAATCGGGAAAATTCATCGCCGGTCAGGTGTCGGGGAGACACCCCGACCTCATGCCGGCTTGGCTTATTCCCACTCGATTGTGGCCGGCGGCTTGGAGGAAATGTCGTAGCAGACGCGGTTCACGCCTTTCACCTTGTTGATGATTTCGTTGCTCACGTCGGCCAGGAACTCGTAGGGCAGGTGCGCCCAGTCGGCAGTCATGGCGTCGGTGCTCGTCACGGCACGCAGAGCCACGGCGCGCTCGTAGGTGCGCTCGTCGCCCATAACTCCTACGCTCTGGACCGGCAGCAGAATCACGCCCGCCTGCCAGACCTTGTCGTAGAGGCCGTTCTTGCGCAGGCCCTCGATAAAGATATGGTCCGCCTGCTGGAGAATGGCCACCTTTTCAGGCGTAACCTCGCCGAGGATGCGTACGGCCAGGCCCGGACCCGGGAAGGGATGGCGGCCGATGAGCTTCTCGGGAATGCCAAGCGCCCGGCCTACGGCGCGCACCTCGTCCTTGAAGAGCAGGCGCAGCGGCTCGCAGAGTTTCAGGTTCATACGCTCGGGCAGGCCACCTACGTTGTGGTGGCTCTTGATAACGGTACCCGTCAGGCTGAGGCTCTCGATGCAGTCCGGATAGATGGTGCCCTGGGCCAGCCAGCGCACGTCCTTGAGCTTGGCGGCCTCGCGGTCGAACACCTCGATGAAATCGGCGCCGATAATCTTGCGCTTCTTCTCGGGATCCTCGACGCCCCTGAGGTCGCCGAAGAATTTCTCCGAAGCGTCGATGCCGAGCACATTCAGGCCCAGCTTGCGGTACTCGGCCAGCACGTCCTCGAACTCGTGGTAGCGCAGCATACCGTGGTCCACGAAGATGCAGGTCAGGCGGTCGCCGATGGCTCGGGAAAGCAGCACGGCGGCAACAGTGCTGTCGACGCCGCCGCTCAGGCCGAGGACGACCTTGTCCTGGCCCAGGCGTTCGCGCAGTTCGGCCACGGTGCTTTCGATAAACGATTCCGTGCTCCAGTCGCAACGCGCCCCGCAGATGCCTACGGCGAAGTTGCGCAGCAGCTGCATACCGCAGGTGCTGTGGAATACTTCGGGGTGGAACTGCACGCCCCACACGGGCCGGTCCTTCGACTCGAAGGCAGCATAGCGCACGTCGTCGGTGCTGGCTATGACCTCGAAGTGCGGAGGCAGGGCGGTGATTGTGTCGCCGTGGCTCATCCACACCTGCGCTCCAGGCTCGATGCCGCGGAGCAGAGGCGAGGCTGCGTCGACATCGCACAGACGTGCGCGGCCATATTCGCGGGAGGGTGCCGGCTCGACGGCGCCCCCCAGGGTATAGGCCATCAGCTGGGCGCCGTAGCATATGCCCAGGACGGGCACGCGGCCCAGCAGGTGCCCGAAGTCGACGCGGAAGGCGTCCTTGTCGTAGACACTCAGCGGACTGCCGGAAAGAATCACGCCTATGATACCTTCCTCCTGTTCGCGGCCATAAGGATACTTGTGATAGGGAATAATCTCGCTGTAGATGTTCAGCTCGCGGATACGGCGGCCGATAAGCTGCGTCGTCTGGGAGCCGAAGTCCAGGATTACTATTTTTTGTACCATGCAGAAATGAGGTGCTTGCGGTTATGCGTGCAAAATTAGCAATTTTCGGCCAACATTCAGCTAATCTGTCGCATTTTATTGCATGGCCCCTTATATTTTATAAGGAGATTTTAGCTAATTTTGCAGTCGAAAATGAGAAAGGTCTTACTGAAGCTCACCTTATGCCTGTTTTTCCTGACCGCAGCCTGCGGTCGGGCGGACGCCTATTTTTTCGACCTGGACACTATCGCCACCTGGGGCAAATTTCCCCGCTTCTGCGTCAATACATACCGATGGGGCGACAAGTTCTTCAACGGCTACGACAGCGCCTACGTCGCCCCGACAGGCTACAAGTTCAACGTCAAGACCACCTGCGACAGCTGGACTCAGGCCTACCGCTTCCAGCTTCCGGACAACAAATACATTTTCATGTTTTCCGAGCCATCGACTTCCATAGGTCTGTATGCCACCTATCTGGCCGTATCGGTGGGCTACGACGTCAACATCAGCAAACTTTTCGGAAATCGCGAAACGGCCCGAAAGCGATGGCGTTTCGGGTTCAACTGCATGCTCTTAGCCGCCGAAGTC
>USGZ01000047.1 GCA_900554265.1 uncultured Porphyromonadaceae bacterium | reverse complement strand
CCCGGAATGCGCATCGCCGAAGTGCTCCCGCAGGGCCCGCTCTTCGGCCAGCATCCCGCAGTCGTTCCCGGCGATATCGTGACGGCTATCGACGGCACGGCAATCTCCGCCGGGCAGCCCGTCGAAACCCTCCTCAACGAGAAGTCCGGACGCCGAACGCTCGTCGACATAAAGAGCGCCGACGGCTCCACACGCCAGCTCGTCGTCAAGCCGATAAGTTCCGGGCGCCAGAACATGCTCCTGTACACCCGCTGGGTCAAGGGCCGCGAGGCTCTCGTCGACAGTCTAAGCCACGGTCGCCTCGGCTACGTGCATCTCGACGGCATGGACGACGAGAACTTCCGCAACGCCTATTCCGCCATGCTCGGCAAGTACAACGACCGCGAGGGAATCATCGTCGACATCCGCTGGAACGGCGGAGGGCGCCTCCACGAGGACATCGAGGTCCTCCTGAGCGGCAGCAAATACTTCACCCAGGAAATCCGCGGCGACGCCGTGTGCGACATGCCCTCGCGCCGCTGGAACAAGCCCTCGGTAATGGTAATGTCCGAAGCCTGCTACTCCAACGCCCACGGCACCCCCTGGGTCTACAGCCACCAGGGAATCGGCAAGACCGTTGGCATGCCCGTGCCCGGAACGATGAGCTCCGTCAACTGGATTACGATGCAGGACCCGACACTCGTGTTCGGCGTGCCTGTTATCGCCTACCGCCTCGCCGACGGCTCCATACTCGAAAACCAGCAGCTTGAACCCGACTACAAGGTCGAGAACTCGCCCGAAGGCGTTGCCGCCGGCGAGGACGCGCAGATTGCGAAGGCCGTTGAAGTTCTCCTTAACCAGATCGACGCCCGATGAACATTATTGGAGAAAGCAGCAGCACCCGCACCGAATGGGCACTCGTCGACGGCGACCGCATCGTCGAACACGCCTTCACCACCGGCCTCAACCCTTACTTCCAGACGCGCCGCGAGATTTCGCACAGCATCCGCCTGGAGCTCCCCGAAGTATTCTTCCGCCGCCGCTGGAACCACGTATACTTCTACTGCGCCGGCTGCACAAGCAAGGAGAAGAAGAAAATCATGGAGAGTAGCCTGGTGACGCAGTTCAAGACACCCGTAACCGTCGAGAGCGACCTTCTCGGCGCCGCACGCGGACTTCTGGTGCGCAAGGCAGGCCTGGCCTGCATCCTCGGAACAGGCTCCAACTCCTGCCTCTACAACGGCAGCGAAATCATCAAGACCGTAGCTCCCCTGGGATTCATCCTCGGTGATGAGGGCTCCGGCGCTTATCTGGGCAAACTCATGATTGCCGACATGCTCAAGGGCATCGCCCCGCACGATCTCACTCAGGCCTTCTTCGAAAAGTACATGGTGGCCCCGAACCAGCTCATGGACCAGATATACACCAACTCCATGCCTTCCCGCACCCTGTCGACCTACTCGAACTTCCTGCAGGAGCACATGGACGAGCCCTACGTCTACCGGCTCATCTACTCCTCGTTCATGAACTTCTTTACCCGCAACATAGCCTTCTACGACTACCGCCATCAGCCTCTTTGCTTCGTCGGCTCGACCTGCGTGGCCTACCGCGACATCCTCGAGCGAGCCGCCAAGGACTTCGGCGTAACCATCGAGAAGATAATCCGCTACTCGATGCCCGGCCTGGTCGAGTACCACGCCGGCGAACTGCTCTGACCAACCCCTTCCCTCGGACGAAAAGAATGAACCGAAGGGCGGCCTCCGGCGTTTTACTATCGAAAACGTAAAACGCACACAGAACTATGTCACTGATCAAAACAGAATCCGAACGCGAGGTCGAGACCCTGGCAAAAATTCAGAAGAGAATCGAACGCACCGAAAAAATCCATAAGCTGGTAATCCTTGGCCTTGCCTCCCTGCTGGTAGCGTCGCTGAGCCTACACACCTTCCACGGCTGCAGGCACTGCCACAAATAAGACCGCGCCCGAGGAATTCTCCCCTCTCCAGTTCAACCGACTTCAATCCGCCCGGCAGCCCCAACAGCCCGCCGGGCGAATTGCCGTTTATTTGTCCAGGCCGCGGAGCTTCAGCTCCGCTCCCGGTCAGCGCGCCCTCCCGTTTATTCGTTCAAGCGCGGAGCTTCAGCTCCGCCCCGAGGCAGCAGCCCGTCCTCTTCGGCGCCCGGCCTCTGAACATTTCCCCGCGCCCGCGCGTTCTTAAATAAACTTAATGAAAATAACATTCCGACCATAACAATCCGACTATGAGCGACAGACATAAAAACAACACCAGGGTATGGGTGTCCATCGGCGCCATCCTCCTGATCATCCTCCTTATAATCTGGCTTACTTTCGCCGACCTTACGGGCAATACCGACGTAGCCGCATTCCTGACGCCCATGATTGCCAACGTCAACCCGGCTTTATTGTAGAACGGCTATGGAAAACATCTGGTTAGGCGTAAGCGAACATTCGGTCGGCATCCTTGTATGGGTGCTCTGGGCGGCCATAGGCGCGCTGGAGGCATTGCTGGCCTCGCGCATCGCCGCCGGCCGCAACCTCGCGGCCGACATAGTCACCGGCTGCATCGCCGCCCTCCTCGGCGGCTACTGCTCCCTGCAGTACCTCGGCGACACTCCGGTGATGCGGCTCCTGGTATCCGCCCTCGCGGCCATTTTCCTGGCCACCGCCGCCCTCTGGATTCTCGGAATCTTCCTGCGCCCCCGCCGGTAGCCCAGGACATACATATACGGCAGACCGGCCGCGACAGCGCTTATGCCTGCCGCGGCCGGTTGCGTTTTTCAGCGATCCGGTCGCTTATTTCTTGAAGTAACGGTTGAAGAGACCTTCGAAACCGCGGCCGTGACGGGCTTCGTCCTTGGCCATTTCGTGAACGGTGTCGTGGATGGCGTCGAGATTCAGTTCCTTGGCGCGGCGGGCGATGCGCATCTTATCCTCGTTGGCACCGGCTTCGGCGGCCATACGCTTCTCGAGGTTGGTCTTGGTGTCCCATACGCACTCGCCGAGGAGTTCGGCGAATTTGGCGGCGTGCTCGGCTTCCTCGAAAGCGTAGCGCTTGAAAGCCTCTGCGATTTCGGGATAGCCCTCGCGGTCGGCCTGGCGGCTCATGGCCAGATACATTCCTACTTCGCCGCACTCGCCGTTGAAATGAGCGGTAAGATCGTCGATCATCTGCTTGTCGCAACCCTTGGCAACACCGATTTCATGTTCGGTCACGAAGTTCAGGGGCGCGCTCTCGTCCATTTCGCGGAATGCGCTTGCGGGTGCGCCGCAGATGGGGCACTTTTCGGGTGCGTGCTCGCCTTCGTAGACGTAGCCGCATACTGTGCAGATAAATTTCTTCTTCATTGTCTGTTCGTGTTGTTACATAATTGTAAGAGGAGATATCCGGAGAGAAAGTGATTTCAGGCTCCGGGAAGTCCGGTTTTGTGAATCAAGCCTTCATTTTCCCGAAAGGCTTACGCCCTCAGGGCACAAGGCCATGCGCGCGGAATACCTTGGTGATTTTGTCGAGGCCTTCCTCTACCTGCTCGGGAGTGTGCGTGGCCATCAGGCTGAAGCGGATCAGGGTGTCCTGCGGAGCTACGGCCGGCGATACCACTGGGTTCACGAAGATGCCCTCGTTGAAGAGCTCGGTGGTGATGGCGAAGGTCTTGAAGTTGTCGCGGATGTAGAGGGGGATAATCGGGGTGCTGGTGTTGCCGATCTCGAAGCCGCGGCTGCGGAAGCCTTCGAGGGCGATGCGGGTGTTGCGCCAGAGATTTTCCTGAATCTGCGGCTCTGTCTTCATGATTTCCAGGGCCTTGAGGGCTGCGGCGGTGGATGCCGGAGTAATCGAGGCCGTGAAGATGTACGAGCGGCTGTGGTGACGCAGGAAGTTGGTGATTTCCTTGTCCGTGGCGATGAAGCCGCCCAGCGACGCGAAGCTCTTGGAGAAGGTGCCCATGATGAGGTCAACGTCCTTGGCTACGCCGTAGTGGTTGCACACGCCGCGGCCGCCTTCGCCGAACACGCCGATGCCGTGGGCCTCGTCGACCATCACGGAGGCGTTGTACTTCTTGGCCAGGCGCACGATTTCGGGGATGTTGGCGATGTCGCCTTCCATGGAGAACACGCTGTCCGTAACGATGAGCTTGACCTTGTCCGGATCGCAGCGCTGGAGCTGCTTCTCGAGGCTCTCCATGTCGTTGTGCTTGTACTTGTACTGCTGGGAGAACGACAGGCGGCGCCCCTCGATAATCGAAGCGTGGTCCTGCTCGTCCCAGAGGATATAGTCTTCGCGGCCGGTGAGGGTGCTGACCACGCCGAGGTTAACGCCGAAACCCGTCGAATAAATCATCACGTCTTCCTTGCCGGTGTAATCGGCCAGTTCGGCTTCGAGTTTCTTGTGCAGGTCGAGTGTTCCGTTAAGGAAAGGCGAACCCGCGCAACCGGTACCGTATTTCTTGGTAGCTTCTATGGCGGCCTCCTTGATGCGGGGATCATTGACGAGGCCGGTGTAGCAATTGGAGCCGAACATCAGAACCGGACGGCCGTTGATAATCACTTCGGGGTCCTGCTCGGAGGAGATGGCGCGGAAATAGGGATATACACCCGCCGCCTTCGCCTTCTGCGGTTCCGTGTATCTGGCTAACTTTTCGTTGAGTAACTTCATATTGTGATAACCGGGTGGTTTAATCGTTGTCTGGTTTGGAAATAACCTCGCAAAGTTAGCAAAAATTCCTTAAAACTAAAATCCCCTACTCTTTTTTATCGAAAATTTCTTCTTTTTTAATCTTTCCGCCCGTCGCAAAACCACATGGTTTCGCTGCGACACAAGAAATGCCGCGCTGCTCGATTGCGGCGCGGCATTCTCTATTATTTCCTTTCCCGGAGGCGGCGTCAGTAGTTCTCGGCCTTACGCTCGAACCAGCCCTGGTCGGCGCCGCACACGGGGCAGCGCTTCGGTGCGGACTTGGCCGTGATGGTGAAGCCGCAGCGACGGCACATCCAGTCGACCGGCTCGGCCTGCTCGAATTCCGTGCCCGTCTCCAGACGCGACATCAGCTTCAGATAGCGGGCCTCGTGCATCTTCTCTACCTTGATTACCATCTTGTAGAGGTTGGCGATATGGGGGAAGCCTTCTTCCATGGCCACCTTGGCGAAGTTCTCGTAGAGCTCGCCCCATTCCTCGCGCTCGCCGGCGGCGGCTTCGGCAAGGTTGGTCTTGGTGTCGGCCACCACTCCGGCGGGATATGCGGCTGTAATCTCTACCGTACCCCCTTCGAGCAGAGAGAAGAACGAGCGTGCGTGGCTCAGTTCCTGCTCGGCGGTTTCGAGGAATACCGCTGCTATCTGTTCGTAGCCTTCCTCGCGGGCCTTCTGGGCGAAAAGTGTATAGCGCGAACGGGCCTGGCTCTCGCCGGCGAACGATGCCAGCAGATTATGCTCGGTGCGCGTTCCTTTTATGCTTTTGGTTTCCATAGTTCTGTAGTTTTGTAGATTCGTCTGTGATTGGAACGTATTCTCCGACCCTTTGGTTCGGCCTCGCGCAGCCTAATCTTTGTCATATCTGCCTAATAAACCTGAAAATAAGCTAAAGTCCCAATCCAAAGGCCTCCTCGCCGCGTTTCAACTAAAAGTTCCTATCTTCGAACCATAATTCTCCTCTCTCCTTATGACACGCTCCAGTTTCCAGATAAAACTCCTCGCAATCCAGCGCAATCTTCTGAGTTTCGCGTATTCGCTGACATCCGACCGCGACGATGCCTACGACCTCCTGCAGGACACCACCCTCAAGGCCCTCGACAACGAAGACAAATACAAGGAAAACACCAACTTCAAGGGCTGGGTTTTCACGATAATGCGCAACCTCTTTATCAACAACTACCGCGCCGCCGGGCGCGCCGGCGTGACCATCGACCGCTCCGAGGACCTCTATCAGCTCAACCTCTCCCAGGAGTCCGGCCTGGACACCCCGGAGGGAATAGTCACCACCCAGGAAATATCAGCGGCCATGCGCAGCATCGGCGAAGACTACCGCGTACCCTTCGTGATGTTCATCCAGGGCTATAAGTACCAGGAAATCGCCGAGCATTTCAAGCTACCCCTCGGCACCGTCAAAAGCCGCATCTTCGTCGCTCGCCGCAAACTCCAGTCCCTCCTCAGCGAACTCCGGTACAACAGATAGCCGACAACATACGCCTGTTCCTGATGCACCAAATTCGCGACTATAGTACTGAAAATATTAATATTTCAAAGATTCTCGTACTTAAGCAACTGAAAATTTGCGACAGTGAAAATAATATCGTAACTTAGCGCAATAATTCAAAACACAACAAAAATATGGAAACGACAAACACTATCCGAATCCCGAATCCTTCGAGGGAGTTGGTCGCTTTCATAAAGGAAGCGCAGCATCAAAAGAAGGAGCGCATGAAAAAAGTCTGTGACAAATACCGTAAGTTGATTCACGGATAAATGGAATCTGTAGAAACTCTAATTCCCGATAATGAGGGCAATCATTTAGTGGTTGTCCTCAATTTTTATGATGAGGAACAAAAGTCCGATACATTTCAGATTCCTTCCGAATTTGCCGATGTGGACATTGCGGATATAGAAATCGAGAAGTTGTGTCTTGACAAGCCCTTAGGCTTGTCAGCTTTCAATAAAATGTGCCGGTGGCTTCTTGATAAATTCATCCAGTTTCCTAATGCCGTATTCTCTTTCATTTGTTCTACAGATCCATTAGACACAAATCATAGCGGCATAACTCCTGAGCAGTACCGTTGGAACTTATTTGAATCATTCTACCTCCGAAACATCAACAGGCTGAACAAATTTGGTATTGAATCAAAGGATATCATAGTCGGCCCGGAAGGTTATCAATCCTTTGCAAGGGTATTCTATCGCACGGCTCATGCGCCCATAATCCATCTGGTAATCGCACACCTTGAAAACAAATACCACTTAGAGTAATGCGAGGATAATTCCACCAACCCGTTTTCAATTGTGAAAAGGTATTTCCTAACTTTTTTGCTGGGAGATTGTCGGGGTTTGCGGAAAAATGCTTAACTTTGCGTGCAATAAATCCATAAGCTTCCAGTGTATGTCCTTTATTGCAGATAGAGTCAAAGTGGACGGTCTGACCTTCGACGACGTCCTCCTCATTCCGGCTTATTCGCAAGTTCTCCCCCGCGAAGTCAATCTCCAAGGCCGTTTTTCCCGCAACATCGCTCTCAACGTACCCCTCGTCTCGGCGGCGATGGATACCGTTACCGAAGCCAGCCTCGCGATCGCCATCGCTCGCGAGGGCGGCCTGGGCGTCATCCACAAGAACATGTCGATTGCCGAGCAGGCCCGTCAGGTCCACGCCGTCAAGCGCGCCGAGAACGGCATGATCTACGACCCCGTGACCATCCTGCGCGGGAGCACCGTGGCCGATGCCCTGCGCATGATGCAGGAATACCACATCGGCGGCATTCCCGTCGTCGACGAAGGCCGCAAGCTCGTGGGCATCGTCACCAACCGCGACCTGCGCTTCGTCCGCGACCTCGACAAGCCCATCGACGAAGTGATGACCTCCTCGAACCTCGTTACGACCTCCACCAAGACCAACCTCGAGGAAGCCGCCGAAATCCTGCAACAGCATAAGATTGAGAAGCTCCCCGTAATCGACGATGCCGGCAAGCTCATCGGTCTGGTGACCTATAAGGACATCACCAAGGCCAAGGACAAGCCCAACGCCTGCAAGGACAGCCTGGGGCGCCTGCGCGTAGCCGCCGGCATCGGCGTGACGCACGACTCGATGCAGCGCGCCGAAGCCCTGGTGAAGGCCGGCGTCGACGCCATCGTGATCGACACCGCCCACGGCCACACCAAGGGCGTGGTCGGAGTGCTTAAGGCCGTCAAGGCTAAATATCCGCATATCGACGTTGTTGTCGGCAATATCGCCACCGGCGACGCCGCCAGATATCTTGTCGAGAACGGAGCCGACGGCGTGAAGGTCGGCATCGGTCCGGGTTCTATCTGCACCACCCGCATCATTGCCGGCGTAGGTGTTCCCCAGCTCAGCGCAGTCTATGACGTAGCCAAAGCCCTCAAAGGCACCGGAGTTCCCTTGATTGCCGACGGCGGTATCCGCTATTCGGGTGACATTGTTAAGGCTCTTGCCGCAGGTGCTTACAGCGTCATGCTCGGCGGTATGCTTGCAGGAGTCGAGGAATCGCCCGGCGACACCATCATCTACAACGGTCGTAAATATAAATCATACCGCGGCATGGGTTCACTCGAAGCTATGGAAAAAGGCTCGAAGGACCGCTATTTTCAGGCCAACGAAACCGATACCAAGAAACTCGTGCCCGAAGGCATCGCAGCCCGCGTTCCCTACAAGGGTCTGCTCTACGAGGTTGTCTATCAGATGCTCGGCGGTCTCCGTGCAGGCATGGGTTATTGCGGCGCACCCGACATCGAACATCTCCATGAAGCTAAGTTCACCCGAATCACCAACGCAGGTGTGGCCGAAAGCCATCCGCATGACGTCGCAATCACTTCCGAAGCGCCCAATTACAGCGCATCGTCAAGATAAGCGATACAGCGGATATCTGAAATAAGATCCACCGGAGGCTGCGTCACGGATTTATACCTGACGCGGCCTCTGCGTTTAAAGCGCAGACTCAAAATACCGCAACCTCTTAAACTCTCCGCGCCGGATATTCGTTGCAGTTTTGTACATGTCCAACCTCTAAAACATCACAAAAATGGCTGAAAACAGAAGACCGTCAGTAG
>USGZ01000046.1 GCA_900554265.1 uncultured Porphyromonadaceae bacterium | reverse complement strand
CGCCGGGGCATCCCCCTGGAGGAACAGAAGGTCCTCAGCGGCATGGCCGTCGACGCGGTGATGGACTCCGTGAGCGTCCGCACCACCCAGCGCGACCGCCTGGCCGAACTCGGCATCATATTCTGCTCCTTCAGCGAGGCCGTGCGCGACTATCCCGACCTGGTCCGCAAGTACCTGGGCAAGGTCGTGAGCTACCGCGACAACTTCTACGCCGCCCTCAATTCCGCCGTGTTCTCGGACGGATCCTTCGTCTACATCCCCCGCGGCGTCCGCTGCCCGATGGAGCTGAGCACCTACTTCCGCATCAATTCCGCCGGCACGGGCCAGTTCGAACGCACCCTCATCGTGGCCGACGACGACGCCTACGTGAGTTACCTCGAGGGCTGCACCGCCCCGATGCGCGACGAGAACCAGCTCCACGCCGCAATCGTCGAGATCATCGTCGAGGACCGCGCCGAAGTAAAGTACAGTACCGTCCAGAACTGGTATGCCGGCGACCGCAACGGCGTAGGCGGCGTGTATAACTTCGTGACCAAGCGCGGCCTTTGCCGCGGCGATTACTCCAAGCTCTCCTGGACGCAGGTCGAGACCGGCTCGGCCATCACCTGGAAATACCCCTCGTGCATTCTCGCCGGCGAGGGCTCGACGGGCGAGTTCTACTCCGTGGCCGTGACCCGCAACCGCCAGCAGGCCGACACCGGCACCAAGATGATACATACCGGCAGCAACACCCGCTCGACCATTGTCAGCAAGGGCATCAGCGCCGGCCATAGCCAAAACAGCTACCGCGGCCTGGTCAAGGTGGCTCCCGCCGCCCGAAACGTCCGCAACTACACCCAGTGCGACAGCCTGCTGCTGAGCGACACCTGCGGCGCCCATACCTTCCCCGAAATCGAAGTCGGCAACCCTACGGCCGTGGTCGAACACGAGGCCACTACGTCCAAGATTTCCGAACAGCAGATTTTCTACTGCAACCAGCGCGGCATCCCGACAGAGGAAGCCGTTTCGCTGATTGTCAACGGCTATGCCCGCGAGGTAATGAACAAACTGCCGATGGAGTTCGCCGTCGAGGCCCAGAAGCTCCTGGCTCTCACTCTCGAAGATTCCGTAGGATGATGATAACCCTTCAACAGCTATGAAAGAAGATTTACTGAAAGTACAGGACCTGCACGCCGGCATCGAGGGCAAGGAAATCCTCCGCGGCATCAACCTTACCGTGCGCCCGGGCGAGGTCCACGCCATAATGGGCCCCAACGGCTCCGGGAAAAGCACACTCAGCGGCGTCCTGGCCGGCGACCCGCGATATACCGTGACCGGCGGCTCGGCCACCTTCCACGGAGTCGACCTGCTCGCCCTGCCCCCCGAGGACCGCTCCCACGAGGGTCTTTTCCTATCCTTCCAGTATCCGGTCGAGATTCCCGGCGTGACGATGGTGAACTTCATGCGCGCCGCCGTCAACGCCAAGCGCAAGTACTTCGGCGAGCCGCCGATGAACGCCTCGGAGTTCCTCAAGATGATGCGCCAGAAGCGCGCCATCGTCGAACTGGACAACAAGCTGGCCTCGCGCTCGGTCAACGAGGGTTTCTCCGGCGGAGAGAAGAAGCGCAACGAAATTTTCCAGATGGCCGTGCTTGAGCCGCGCCTGAGCATACTCGACGAGACCGACAGCGGCCTGGACATCGACGCCCTGCGCATCGTGGCCTCCGGCGTCAACGCTCTCAAGACCAGCGAGAACGCCACCATCGTGATTACCCACTACCAACGTCTGCTGGACTATATCAAGCCCGACTTTGTCCATATCCTATACAAGGGCCGCATCGTCTACTCCGGAGGTCCGGAACTGGCCCTGGAGCTCGAGGAGAAGGGTTACGACTGGATCAAGCAGCAGGTGGACCAAGACTAAGCCATGGACTCGATCAAGCAATATACCGACCTCTACCGGCAGAATCCCGAGGCCTTCGCCGCCGGCGCCGACGCCCTCGACGCCCTCAAGGCCGAGGCCCTCGTGGCCCTGGACGGGTTCGCCGGCGCCAAGGCACCCAAGGCGCCGTACAAGGAGTGCTCGGACGAGGCCCTGCTCGCGCCCGACTACGGGCTGAACCTGACGCGCCTGACCTTCGCCGTCGACCTGGCCGCGGCCTTCCGCTGCGACGTGCCCAATATCAGCACACTGCTGGGCGTGACCGTCAACGATATCTTCCGACCGACCGAGACTCTGCTGCGGCAGTTGCCGGAGGGCGTCGCCGTATGCTCCCTGGCAGAGGCCGCCCGCACCAGGCCCGCTCTCGTCGAGCCCTTCCTGAACAAGCTCGCCCGCAATTCCTCGCCGGCGGCGGCGCTCAATACGCTGCTGCTCCAGGACGGCGTCCTTGTCCATATCGCCGCCGGCGTCCACCTGGACCGCCCTGTCCAGCTGGTCAACATCTTCAATTCCGACGTGCCCCTGCTGGCCGCGCGGCGCCTGCTGGTCGTGGCCGACGAAGGCGCCTCGGCGCGCATACTCGTCTGCGACCATACCCAGAACCATGCCACGGACTACCTCTCGGACGAGGTAATCGAAATATTCCAGGCCCCTGACTCTAAGCTCGAACTATATTTCATCGAGGAAAGCGGCGAGCGCACCAACCGCATAGGGAATGTCTTCGCCCGCCAGGAGAGCGGCAGCAGCCTGACGGTCAGTTCTACGGTGCTCGGCGGAGGCGTCGACACCACCCACTGGCACGTCGACGTTACCGGCGACGGCGCCGAGACGCACCTCGGAGGCCTCGTCGTGGCCGACGGTCGCCAGATTGTAGACAACACCGTCCACCTGCGCCATAGCAGCCGCAACAGCAGTAGCCGCCAGCTCTTCAAGTACGCCCTCTTCGGCGAGGCCCGCGGCGCTTTCGGCGGCAAAATAATAGTCGACGAGGGCGCCACCGGCACCGACGCCGCCCAGACAAACCGCAACCTGCTGGCCTCCGACGACTCCCGCATGTCGACGGCCCCGCAGCTCGAAATCTACTGCGACGACGTCAAGTGCTCGCACGGCGCCACCACCGGCCAGCTCGACGCCAACGCCCTCTTCTATATGCGCTCCCGCGGCATTCCCCTGCAGGAAGCGCGCCTGATGCTTACGCAGGCCTTCATGACCGACGTAATCGACGGCATATCCTACGAACTTATCCGCGACCGCCTGCGCCACCTCGTCGAGAAGCGTCTTTCCGGCGAGCGCGCTTCCTGCGCCAGCTGCGGCATCGAAAAATCATGCAGCCGATGAATCCCGCCGAACTGGAAAAGATACGCGCCGAGTTCCCGATTCTCGGCCGCAAGGTCAATGGCCGGACCATGGTCTACCTGGACAACGCCGCCACCTCGCAGACGCCCGAGAGCGTGGTCCGCGGCATCGTCGACGCGTATACCAATGTCAAGGCCAACGTTCACCGCGGCGTCCATACCCTCTCGCAGGAAGCTACCGCCGCCATGGAGGCCACGCGCGAACGCGTGCGCCGCTTCGTCAACGCCGACAGCACGGACGAGATTATCTTCACCCGCGGCACCACCGAGGCCATCAATCTGGTGGCCAGCTCCTTCGGCGAGCTTCTCCAGCCCGGCGACGAGATTATCCTCACCGTCATGGAGCACCATTCGAACATCGTGCCCTGGCAGCTGATGGCCGCCCGGCGCGGCGTGGAAATCAAGGTGGTGCCCATTCTGCCGGACGGCTCCCTGGACATGGAAGTCTACGAGTCGCTCTTCTCCGAGCGCACGCGCCTTGTGGCCGTATGCCACGTCAGCAACGTCCTCGGCACGGTCAATCCGGTCCGCGAAATGGCCCGCACGGCCCACGCCCGCGGCGCCCGCATCCTAATCGACGGCGCCCAGGCCGCGCCCCACATGAAAATCGACGTCCGCGACCTCGACGCCGATTTCTACGCCTTCTCCGCGCATAAGATGTACGGTCCTACGGGCGTCGGCATCCTCTACGGCCGCCGCGAACTGCTCGAAAGCATGCCTCCCTACCAGGGTGGCGGCGAGATGATAGGCCACGTCAGCTTCCGCGGCACAACCTGGGCCGAGCTGCCCTATAAATTCGAGGCCGGCACCCCGGACTTCGTCGACGCGGCCGCCTTCGCCCGCGCAATGGACTTCATCGACGGCATCGGCTTCGAGAAAATCTCCGCCTGGGAACACCATCTGCTCGAGCGCGCCACCGAGGGCATGCTCGCCATACCCGGCATCCGTCTTTTCGGCACCGCCCCGGGCAAGGACGCCGTAATCAGTTTCCTCATCGGCCACGCCCACCACTACGACACAGGCGTGCTGCTCGACCAGCTCGGCGTCGAAGTCCGCACCGGCCACCACTGCGCTCAGCCCCTGATGGAGACCCTCGGCATAGAAGGTACCGTCCGCGCATCCTTCGCCGTCTACAACACCGACGCCGACGTCGACGCCTTCCTCTCCGCCCTCCGCCGAATCGCCCCGATGCTGGAATAAAAGGCAAGCATTTGATAATCAATTGTCGGGGCGAGACGCCCCGACCTCCGTTGCGCTTCGCGCTTGCGTTGTCGTAAGCGGTTTCCTTGTAAATCCCGATTAATCTCGATTAATCCTGATTAATCCTGATTAATCGGGTTAAAAAATCGTCGCCGGGCGCCCGTATGTACATTTTCGTACACTCCCGGCTTTATAACTCCCTGATTCTCAGCAACCATTGATTTGGGTTTCATTTTTTCGTTATTTTGGCGCAGAAAATAACGAAAGAGTGTATGGATAAGGAAATACCCAAAGAACAACAGCGGCGCGAGCGCCGGCGCCGCCTCGTCAAGGTCCTGGCCTATGGCCTGGGAGCCGCCGCCGCAATTGCCGCGGCAATAGCATTCCTCGGCGGCAAGAGCGTCAGCCGCGCGGACCTCAACCTCTGCCAGGCGCAGCGCGGCCCGCTGACCACGGCCGTCGCCGCCTCCGGGCGCCTCGAACCGGCATTCGAGGAAATAATCAACTCGCCCGTGGCCAGCCGCATTCTGGAAGTCTACGCCCGCCCGGGCGACAGCGTCAGCGCTGGCACGCCCCTGCTGCGGCTCGACCTGAGCGAGGCCGAAGCCCAGTACCACAATCTCAGCGACCTCTACAGCATCAAGCAGAGCCAGCTCCGACAGCTGAGGCTCACCAACCGCTCTACCCTGGCCGATCTGGAGATGAAAATCCGCATCAAGGAGATGGAGGTCAACCGCCTGCGCATCGAAGTCGACAACGAGCGGCGCCTGGACAGCATAGGCTCCGGCACGGGCGACCGCGTACGCCAGGCACAGACGGCCTACGCCACCGGCAGCCTCGAACTCGAGGGCCTGCGCCGGAGCCTGGACAACGAGCGTGAACGTCTGACCGACCTCGAGCAGGCAACGGTCCTTGAGCTGGGCAACTCGCAGCGCGACCTGGCTTTGATGCAGGAAACTCTGAGCCGCGGCCGCATCCCCGCGCCCCACGACGGCGTACTCACCTTCCTCAAAACCAGCATCGGAAGCACCGTCGCCGCCGGCGAGAAGCTCGCCGTTGTCGGCGACCTGAGCTCCTTCCGCGTGGACGCCGAAGTGCCGGAAGGCAGCTCCTACAAGGTCCGTCCCGGCGCCACCGTAACGGTGCGTCTTGGCTCGGTCGAGTTCGAAGGCAACGTCACCAATGTCGAGCCGCAGTCGACCTCCGGCGCCGTGCCCTTCACCGTGGCCCTGGCCGACGCGTCGAATCCGCGCCTGCGCCCCGGCGTGCGCGTGCAGGTCTACGTCGACTATGGCTACCGCGAGGACGCCGTGCTCATCCCGATGGGCTCCTACTTCAAGGGGCCCGGAGCCTACACCATGTTCGTCGAGACCACACCCGGGCGCCTCGAGCGGCGAGAAGTGACCCTCGGCGAGAGCAACCGCCGCTATGTCGAAGTCACCTCGGGCATCGAGGCCGGCGAGAACGTGGCCATGGCGGACCTCTCCTCGCTCAGCAAATATTCCAAACTGACAATCAAATAACAATTATATTCTCCATGTCCTTAATCGAACTCAGCGGTATCGGCAAGGTATACCGCACAAAAGAAATAGAAACAACGGCCCTCGAGAACGTAAACATCTCAATCGAAAAGGGCGAATTCGTCAGCATCATGGGTCCCTCGGGCTGCGGCAAGTCGACGCTGCTGAACATCATCGGCCTGCTGGACAAACCTACCGCCGGCACCGTGCGACTGCTGGACACCGACTGCGGCACCCTGGGCGACACGGCCCTCTCGGCCTTCCGCAACCGCAACATCGGCTTCGTGTTCCAGAGTTTCCATCTGATACCGTCGCTCAACGTCGAGGCCAACGTCGAGCTCCCCCTCGACTACCGCCCCGGCATCGGCGCCGGCGAGCGCCGCGAGCGCGTTGGCGAAGTGCTCGAGCGCCTCGGCATCGCCCACAGGCGCAAGCACCTCCCCTCGCAGCTCTCCGGCGGCCAGTGCCAGCGCGTGGCCATAGCCCGCGCAATCGTCGGACGCCCGCAGATAGTCCTGGCCGACGAACCTACCGGCAACCTGGACTCCAAGATGGGCGCCGAGGTGATGGAACTCCTCCACCGCCTCAACAAGGAGGACGGCATCACCATCGTCATGGTGACGCACAATGAACAGCAGGCCCTGCAGACGGACCGCATCATACGCTTCTTCGACGGTCGTGTAATCTCTTGACAACCACAGCCATGAACCACAATCTGCGACAAATAATCTACGATATGCGCACCCAGCCCGTAATCGCCTGGGTGACCATCATCGGCACGGCCCTGTCCATTTTCCTGATAATGACCGTGGTAATGCTCCAGCAGGTATATCTGATACCTTTCGCCCCGGAAAGCCACCGCGACCGGATGCTCTACGGATGCTTCTTCCACGTCAAGGGCACCGAGAACGGCAACGAGATGTCCGGCAGCCTCAACTACAGACGTGCCCGCCAGCTTTACGGCGACCTCGAGGGCGTAGAAACTGTAAGCTACATGGTCAAAGAGGCCGCAAGCACCGACCTTAAAGGCTCATCGGGCAATGCGTTCTCGGGCTACGTGAAGCAGACCGACGACGCCTTCTGGCGGATCTATGACTATGAACTCCTCGCCGGGCGCTTCTACACCCCGGAGGAAATCGCCGCCAATTCGCATGTGGCAGTAGTCAGCGAGTCAACCGCCCGGCGCCTCTTCAACGGCGAGGATGCCGTGGGCAGGCATTTCTCCCTGAACCATACGGACTACGAGACAATCGGCGTAGTAAGCGACGCTTCGATGCTCGCCACCATGGCCTTCGGCGATGTGTTCATCCCGATTGACATCGAAGATCAGTGGCAAGACCAGGGCCTGGGCCCCTTGTGCGCGGCCATGCTGCTGAGCGACGGAACCGACCCCGAGGCCGTCCGCACACAGGTCAGGGCGCGCTATGCCCAGGCCGATACCGAGATGGCCTCCGACGGCTATGTGACCGTATATCATGGCGCACCCTTCGGCCAGGAAACTGTTTCCAACGGTCTCGAAGGCAGCAACGTGACGCCCGACGACTCGGCCAACCGCATAATGTACGCGATTATCTACACCATCCTCCTGCTGGTTCCGGCCATCAACCTGAGCAGCATGCTCCACAGCCGCATCCGCCGACGTATCAGCGCCTTCGGCGTGCGCCGCGCCTTCGGCTGCACGCGCCGCCGCATCGTCGCGGACATCATCGCCGAGAACCTCATCGTGACCGTCGCCGGAGGCATCGTCGGCCTGACAGCCGGCATACTTTTCGCCATGTTCTACGACGGCCTCTACACCGGAGGCGACGGCGAATCGGTCCGCCCCGCCCTCTCGGTATTGCTGAATTTCAGGATTATAGGCATAGCCTTCATAGCCTGCTTCATTCTCAACCTCGTCAGCGCCTCGATTCCGGCCGTCCAGGCCGCGCGCGTGAATCCCGTCGACGCCATAAACGCCAAATAAACAGACAATCATGAAACGCAAACTCATACAGCAGATGCGCAACGAATGGCGCTCCAACCTCTGGATGGGAGTCGAGCTCTTCATCGTCGGGCTCGTGCTCTGGGCAATCTTCTTCGTCCTCGGTATCCTCGGCCTTATCTACGAGCCGCCGGTGTGCTTCGACCTCACCGATATCTACTGCGGCAATATAAACACCCTTCCGGACGAATCCGAAGCCCGCGTAGAATACACCGACTCCCTCCACGACGAATTTACGGACCTCGAAGTGCTCCTGACCAATATCCGCAACAATCCCTACGTAGAGAGCGTCGGCACCGGCAACAATGCCCTGCCATACAACTACAATTATTCCGGCAATGCCCTGGCTGCCGACATCGACGGCAAGCGCCAGCAATACAACGGCAACCTCAGGAACATGTCGCCGGATTTCGTCCGCACAATCCGCCTCACCGGCACCCACGGCGAAAGCACCGAGGAGCTCGCTCAGATGATTGCGGACGGCAAGACCATAATCTCCGAATTCGAGACCGAGCCGGATGACTGCGACCCCGATGCCTGGCGCGGGCGGGAGATTTTCTGGGCCTACGACTCCACCCGCACCGAACACATCGGCGCCATAATCCACGGCTTCCGCCGCACCGACTACGAGCCGATGTTCCGCGGCGTGATTATCCAGAACAACAATAGCCGATGGCTGCCCTCGCTGCTCGCAGTCCGCGTCAAGCCCGGCAAAGGCCGCGAGTTCATGGAGTCGCTCACAGGCGCCTCCCTCGAGTTCGGCAATGTATACATATCCAACATGCAGAGTATAGACCACCTCCGCACCACGGCCCACCTCAACGTCAGCACCACTATCCGCAACCTCACCGCCGGCGCCATATTCGTAATGACGGCCGTGTTTCTGGGATTCCTCGGCTCGTTCTGGTACAAGACCCAGCAGCGCATCCCCGAGGTGG
>USGZ01000045.1 GCA_900554265.1 uncultured Porphyromonadaceae bacterium | reverse complement strand
TAACATATGCACTGGAAATTCGGCTTGACCCGTCGTATGCTCTAAACTCGATGTAACCTCCGGCTCCGTTTTCCTTATAAACCGGGAGGTCATATTGTAGAGCGGCATAGACGCCGCTACTGTTTGTAAGATTTGGATTGTCGCTTGATTTTCTAAGCGTGGAAGAATTTTCCGGGCACATTTTTTTTGACATTTTCAGGTCCGAAAATGTCGGTGAATAATATGCGGTTAAAAAACGGCGTGTTCCGTTTTTGTTCCGGCTATTTTGAAAAAATGGGCTTAACTCATTGAGTTAAACCCATTTCTCAGCTTTTTGTCGGGGTGACTAGACTCGAACTAGCGACCTCACGCCCCCCAGACGCGTACTCTAACCAACTGAGCTACACCCCGTCTTTCAAAAAGCGATGCAAAGTTACTGCCTATTTTTGAAACGTGCAAATATTTTAGCGAAAATTTTTGAAGAAATTTTGCCGCCGGCGAGATGTCGGCGTCGCAAAGCGCCGTCAATGCGCTGGATTGCAAGCCGCTACCGCCATTACAATTTTCCGCAAAAATTTTCGCGTCTTTGGCTCCCCGCGAGCGCCACTTCAACGCAGGCGTTGCCGGCCGTCCGATATTTTAAAGAATTTTAGGAATCGCCCGCAACCATCTCCTGCGCGCGTTCAAAACTATTTTCGCCGCGATATAATAAATCGGCGCGGGAGGTCGTTATCTTTTATATTGTGCCCTGGCGGCACTCAGAACGTTCTAAAATAAACCGCGAAATGAAAATACACACGCTTGTGCTGCTGATGGCCGCATGCCTTGCCTTTACGGGATGCTCCTCGAGCAAGACCACGCTTCCCTATTTTTCGGATATTTCCGAAGTTGCCGTCGGAACCCTGCCGGAAATGGACTTCATGCCCGTTATCCAGCCTGACGACGAGCTGGCGGTGTCCATCACCTCGACCAACCCGACGCTGACGGCTATGTACAACGCCCCGGAAACCAATCCGGCAACCCGCAGCAGCATGGGCGTAAGCAGCCAGACGCGCGCCATAACATATATAGTGGACAGCGAGGGCGACATCACCCTCCCCGTCCTGGGCAAAATCCACGTCGCCGGCAAAAACATAGAGCAGGTACAGCAGCTGCTGACCGAGATGGTAAGCCGCACCGTCGAGGACCCGCACGTTTACGTATCGATGGCAAGTTTCACCGTCCACGTCGGCGGCGAAGTCAAGGAACCGCAGACACTCAACGTTCCCCGCAACCGCTTCACCATACTCGAGGCCCTCGCCGCCGCGGGCGACATGACCGAATACGGCGAGCGTTCCAACGTGCTGATAATCCGCGAGAACAACGGCAAGCGCGAATATGCCCGCATAGACCTCAACAAGTCCGACGTGCTCACATCGCCCTATTACTACCTGCAGCCCAACGACTACATCTACGTATCGCCCAACAAGGTACGTCAGGAAAATTCCAAATACAACCAGAACAACGGCTACAAGCTCTCGATTATCTCCACGGTAGTGAGCGCCGCCTCCGTAATCGCCTCGCTGGTCATCGCCCTCACTGTAAAATAAGCGGAAAATGGCAAAGAAAAATTCATCCGACTTCATAGATTTCAAATCTCTGCTGCACCAGTACCGCACGCACTGGCTTCTGTTCGTAATTTCCGCAATCGCCTGCTTAGGGCTCGGGGTGGTCTACATAATCTGGACGCCCGAGCGCTACTCCGTAAAGGCCAACGTGCTCATCAACCAGCAGAAGGACGCCATGGACCAGGCTATGGGCACTCTGGGCGACATCTTCGGCAGCCACGGCTACACCGAGGACGAAATCTTCATAATCTCGAGCCACACCGTCTACCGCGACGTTGCCAAGGCCCTGCGCCTCAACATCCGCCATGATGTACGCCGCGCGCCCAGGCTGTACGACTTCTATTACCGCGGCTATCCCGTCGACGTAATCGTATCGCCCGAAATCCTCGACACCCTGAGCCACAGCGCGGTCTTCAAGGTAAAGGTCAACAAGGAGCAGCGCGCCGACATCACCGTGACCATGTTCGACGAAAAAATCATGGAAGTCGAGGACGCCACCCTGCCCAAGACTCTCGAAACGCCGCTCGGCGACTTCACCATCGCCACTACTCCAGACTACCCCGAAGGCGAGAACGTGACCACCTTCATCACGGTAACCAGCTACGACAAGGCCGCCGAATATCTGGACGAGAACGTCCACAGCGAAATCGCCTCCAAGCGCTCCAACGTAATCTCGATGAGCATCGAGACGCCGTCGCCGGTCTACGGCATGGCCGTGCTCAACGAAATCATCGCCAAGTACAACGCCCACGGCATCAACGAGAAAAACACCAAAAGCGAGCTTACCGCCAATTTCCTCGACGAGCGACTCGCCATCCTGGCCAACGACCTTAGCGCCACCGAGCAGCAGCTGCAGGCCTACAAGCAGCAGCGCGGCATCGTCGACGTACCCACGGAGGCCCGCTATCAGATCGAGAAGAAGGGGCGCCTCGAGGAAGCCTACCTCGAGTATCAGACCCAGGCCGAAATCCTTGCCATGGCCGCCGCCTTCCTCGACAACGACGCCAACAAGTACGAGCTCATACCTATAAACGTCGAGAATGAAGGCGTACAGCGCGCCATCACCGGCTACAACGACATGCTCATCCGCCGCATGGAGCTGCTTGCCAGCGCCACTCCGGACAACCTCGAAATCGTGCGTCTCAACGGCCGCATCGACATGATGCGCACCTCGCTCAAGGAAACCATGGCCCGCGCCAAGGACGCCGCATATATGGCCGTCGGCGAGGTAACGAGCCAGATGAACCAGGCCGACTCGCGCCTCGGCGACGTGCCCCAGCTCGAGCGCGAATATACGGACCTGCGCCGCCAGCAGGAACTCAAGAGCCAGCTTTACTACTTCCTTCTGCGCCGCAACGAGGAGAACGCCATGATGCTGGCCAATGCCACCCCCAAGGGTCAGATTGTCGACGAGGCATACACCCTCAGCGAACCCCTCGGCATGGGCAAGAAGGTAATCCTGATGATCGCCCTGCTCCTGGGCCTGTGCATCCCGCCGGTATGGCTCTATATCCGCAAGTTCCTGTACAACCGCTTCGAGAGCCGCTCCGATGTGGAGCGCATGACGGATGTGCCCATCCTCGGCGAAATGTGCGTCGACAAGTCCGGCAACAAGCTCGTGGTAAGCTCCGACGATACCGGCAGCACCGCAGAGCTCTTCCGCCTGATGCGCTCGAACCTGCTGTTCATCCTCACCGACCCGCGCGACAAGGTAGTGCTCATGACCTCGACCTCGTCCGGCGAAGGCAAGAGCTTCATCTCCATCAACCTTGCCGCCTCGCTGGCGCTGCTGGGCAAGAAGGTGCTGCTCGTCGGCATGGACATCCGCAATCCGCAGCTGGCCCACTACCTGAACATCTCGCCGCGCTTCGGCCTGACGCAGTACCTGTCGTCGTCGGAAATCCGCGTAGACCAGATTATCACGCCTATCAAGGACGTGACCGGTCTGGATGTGATCTGCGCCGGTCCCGTACCGCCCAACCCTGCGGAAATGCTGCTTTCGACGCGCATCGACAGCCTCTTCGAGCAGCTGCGCCAGCAGTACGACTACATCATCGTCGACACCGCGCCTATCGGCATGGTCAGCGATACCTTCACGCTGGACCGCATCTCGGACGCCGCAATCTACGTATGCCGCGCCAACTATACCTCGCTGACAGACCTGGAGCTCATCAACGACATCTACGACCAGCACCGTCTCAAGAAGGTAAGCCTGGTAATCAACGGCACGGCAGCCAAGAAGAGCTACGGCTACAAGGCCAAAGGCAAGTAAGCGGAGCCCTTCGCGCATGAACCATTCGCTGCTCTACATGCCCTCCCTGCTCAAGGGCAAGGCCAAAGCAACGCAGAAGCCGGTCCTGGAATTCGCCAAGAGCGAGTTCCTGTGGCCCTTGCTTTTCATGCTCGGCATGTCGGCGCTCGGACTGCACTTCTACCCCGCATTGCTGATAATCATAGCCATCATCCTGCGGCAGTTCCGCGAGAACCGCTATGATTTCTGCATAATGCTGATGATGTTCTTCGGAGGCTACGGACTTGTAGCCAACAATACGCTGGGCATCAAAGTCCACGACATGGGCTTAATCGCCGGCCTCATCCTCGCGATAATCCTGCGCAAGCCTCCGGTAATGAAGCGCACGCTGACCCTCCTGTGCATTCTTGCCGTGCTGTTCGTATGGATAGCGCTACAGTCCTGGGAGAGCCTGAAGGTGCAGTTCCTGATCATGCGCTACTACCTAACGTTCATCATGGTATTCATCCCCCTGGGCTGCTTCGCCAACACGAAGTTCGACATGACCGCCATGGTGCGCCGGCTGATGGTCTACGCGCTGCTGATGTGCATGTTCTACGTCGTCGACAGTTTCGTCATCCGGGGTGCCATACTTATTCCGGCCAACTATGTATGGGGCTCGACGAGCACATTCTACTCGCCTTACATGCAGCCTCTCTCAATGGGCTTCCTGCGCATGTATCCCTACGGCCTCTACATATGCATCCTGGGTTTTATCCCGGCTATGAGGATGTTCAGGATTCCATTGTGGATGTGGGCCTTGCTTCTGATTTCGATGTTATCGACGCGCACCTTCACCTATATGGCGGCGCTCATGGTCACGCTTCTCCTCTTCCAGGGCTCGTTCCGGAGATTCCTGACAATCACACTTACTTTCATAGCTTCCTTCGCCCTGCTCTACGGCATCGACTCGCTTCTTCCCGAGACTGAATACGAGACAGGCGTAAGTTCGACGCTGCGCATTAAATCGACCGTCGACCAGTTCGTCGACGTCCAGAAGGCGATGGACGACGAAGATCTGGCTCAGTTCGGTTCGGGCCGCATGGCCCAGGTCATTCCGAAGGTCGATCTGGTAGAACGCTACAACAAGGAGTGGGTAGGCCTGGGCTTCCTGCATCCCGACTATACGAGAAACAACGCCCTGGTCATCATCAACGAATATTACACCGACATAGCCAACAACGAGGAAGTCGCCACGGGCGTGGAAGTCGTACCGGTGCAGATATGGCTGGCGACCGGATGGATCGGCCTCATAGCGATGAATCTGTTCTTCTTCGGACTCTGGTTCATCGTCCGCAGGCTCAGGTACAGCTATCTGTACCTGGCCACGCTGGTATTCTGCATGATACTGGGCATCGGCGGCTTCGCCTCGCTCGGCGGCTACGACGGCCAGGCACTGACAGCCTTCGCCTACGCCATAGTAATACTGGCCAACAGGGAGCAGCTGCCGGGATTCTCGAAGAAGGATTAGGAAGGCGCATTTATTTCCCGATTAATCAGGATTAATCCCGATTATTCCCGATTAATCCCGAATTTGGACGCGGGATTTAATCCCAGATTTCGCTCTTTACCGCGAAGCGGGGCCGATGCTTGACCTCGACGAAAATCTTGCCGACGTACTCCCCGACTATCCCGACGGCCATGATGATGACGCTGCCCAGGAACCACACCGACAGCATTATCGACGTCCATCCCGGCGAGGTATGGCCGCCGATGAAGTACGATACCAGTACATAGAGGCTAACCAGCAGCGTGAGAATGAAAATCACAAGTCCCGTAAAGAAAATCCAGCGCATCGGGCGCGCGGAGAAGGACGTTATGCCGTCGACGCTCAGAGCCAGCATCTTCGACAGCGGATACTTCGACTCGCCGGCGCAGCGGGGGTTGCGGTCGTATTTCACTATGGCGGTGTCCAGGCCTATCTGCGGCACGATTCCCCGCAGGAAGATGTTGCGTTCGCCGTACTCGGCCAGCAGCTGCAGGGCGCGGTTGCTCATCAGGCGGTAGTCCGCATGGTCGTAGACGGTTTCCAGGCCCATGGTTTTCTGGAACGAATAGAAGGCATGCGCCGTGCCGCGCTTGAAGGCGGTGTCGGAGGCGCGGGAGGCGCGCACGCCGTAGACAATCTCCTTGCCGGCGCGGAACTGGCTCACCATCTCGAGTATGCAGGCGGGGTCGTCCTGCAGGTCGGCGTCGATTGAGATTGCGGCGTCGCAGCGGTTCATCACCGTGGTCAGTCCGGCCAGCAGCGCGTACTGGTGGCCGCGGTTGTGCGTCAGGGTGATTCCGCGCAGGCGCCGGTCGGATGCGTGCAGGCGCCCTATGAGGTCCCAGGTGCCGTCGCGGCTGCCGTCGTCTACGCAGAGGATGTAGCTTTCCGGCGAGGCCAGGTCGGTTGCGGCCATCCGGTCCAGGATTCCGAGCAGAACGGGCGCGGAAATGGGCAATGCTTCGACTTCGTTGTAGCAAGGCACGACAATGGCGATTACCGGCGCCTTAGGACTTTGGTGTTTCGATTCCATGAGAACGGATATTTTTGCAAATATAGTTCTTTTTTCCTTAATGTCCGCGCACGCATACGAAAAACGCCGCGCAGGCCTTCGTGGGCTTGCGCGGCGCTGATATTATCGGCGGCGTCCGGAATCAGTTTGCCAGGGCGCGGGAGATGTTGTAGTTGGAGAACTCGAGGTCGCTGGTAGCACGGTTGCGGAGGCTGCCGTCCATGCGGATTGCCTGACGCAGGTTGGTGTTGAGCATGTTCTCGTTGTTGGTGCGGGCGCCGAGGACGGCCATCAGGTAGTAGGTCGTGGCGTCGGGAACTTCTACGGAGGCGAGAGTGGTCTTGGCCTTTGCGTAGTCGCGGGCGAGAATCTGGGCGAGAGCGGCGTTGTTGGTGTGGCTGTTGCCGAATGCGCGGACGGCAGCCTGGGCGTCGCCCTGCTTGAGGTAGTAGACACCCATTGCGTCGCCGATTTCGTCAACGCCGGAGGCGGCGCCGAAGTGCTGGTTGGCGGTGGTGTAGTTGCCCTTGAGCATATCGATCAGACCGAGGTTCATCTGGGGTTCGGGATGGTTGCCCATGCTTGCGGCCTTGGTGAAATTGGCCTTGGCGGCGTCGTAGTCGCCGAGGATGTACTGGGCCATGCCGAGGTCGTTGAAGGTGCGGTAGTCGTTCGGATAGAGGCGGGCGGCGGTGTCGTAGGTGGTGAGTTTCCTGTTGGGGTCGTTGGTCAGGGTGGCGGCGTAGAGGATTTCGTCTACGGACAGCTGGCTGGGGTTGCTCTCGAGAAGGCGGAGGATTTCCATGTCGCTCTTGCCGATAACGTCGATGGAAGCCGTGATGCGCGAGTAGCGGAGCTGGGGAAGGATCTGCTCGGCGAGCTGTTCGAATACCTCGGAGAGGTTGCGGATTTCACGTTCGCGCTGTTCGGGGTCGTTGTACATGGAGAGTACATTGAGAATCAGGTCCTTGTCCTGGATGTTGCTCTGGGCTACCAGGCGCTGGAAGCCTTCCCAGTCCTCGGGGGTGAACTGAGCGGTGAGTTCGCCGAACTCGGTGATGCGGTCGCGCTGGAGCTGGCGTTCCATGTAGCTCTTGGTGTTCTCCTCGCGCTGCTGTGCCAGACGGGTGTTGAACGCGTAGGTGCCTTCGGGGGAAGCGTAGGAGGAAATGTTGATTTCCTGGAGCATGCGGGAAGTGTCGTTTGCGGCGGTCTGGATCTCGCGCTGCAGTTCCTGCATGGCGTCGGTGTTGAGCTGTCCGGCGCGGATGTTGGCCTGGTTTACCAGGAACATGATGTCGGCGGCATACTTCTCGTTGATTACGCGCTGGAAGGCATCGGGAGCGATGGCGGGCTTGACGCCTGCCACGTCGGCCAGGGTGGCGGTTGCGACTACGCCGTTGGCGACCTTGACAGCGGGGAGCACGTAGCTCTTCTTGCCCTGACGGACGGTGAAGTTGAGCATCAGCTCGCTGTTGGCCATGGCGGGCTCATAGGTGAAGTCCACGGGAATGGTGGCCGTGCCGCCGTATTCGTAGGAAATCACGGGGTTGTTGCCGCGGACCTTGTCGCCCTGGAAGCTGTAGGCCTGGGAGGATGTCTCCTGGCCGTTGTAGACCAGCACGGGGGTTACGGTTACTTCGGCATTCTGGAGGAAGAACTTGGCGGGGATGCGGGCGCTGACGCGGGCCGGCACTTTCTCGCCCACTACTTCCAGCGGGTTGGGATTGCAAGTGAAGTACTCTGCATTGAACTGGCCGAGTTTCTTGCCGCAGCTGCTGACGGTAAGGGCCAGAACCAGGCAGGCCAGATAGATTAATTTGCGGTACATGACGGGTTATTGAGTTAGTTGTATGTTTGTGTAGTTCATATCCGGTTTCGCAGTGCAAACTTACGCAATAAAATCGACAACTCAAAACGAGACGCCGATTTTCACCGTGGCGTAATGGAGACTTCCGAAATCATGGTACATCTCCGGGCCGTTTATCGGCCGACGCTGCACGAAGGTATAGCCTATGAGGATGTAGGAATTGAACTTGCGGCTGCGCGCAAGGTTGAAGCCCGGGCCCGTAAAGGCGTAGACGCCGGTCTGCTGGTGGTTGTGCTCGAGGTAGTTCAGCGCCATGCCTGCCTTGAAGTCCCAGAAGCCTATTGTCGGATGGTTCAGGAAGTTGGTCCTCAGCTCGGCGTAGAGGGGAAAGGTACGGCAGGAATTGCTCACCATTATGTCCGCTCCCAGACCGAGGCCCAAAAAATTGATCCAGCCGCGGCGGAAGCCCAAGGTTATGTCGAAGTCGACGGTACTCATGTCGTTGGAGCTCATGTCGATGCTGGCGCCGGCGCTGGCGCCCCAGGTAAAGGCCGCGCGCGAGGTCATGAACTCGTTGTCCGCGCTCCCCGCGGCTTTGGCGCCGAGGGGAAGAAGAAGCAGCAGAACGGCAAGCAGTGTCTTGATGTCAGTTTTCATGAGCCCGCGGATGTCAGGATTTGGTGAAGGTCATGCTGGACCAGTTGTCCTGGTCGGCGACGGACTGCAGCGTCAGGCCGGCGCGGCGCG
>USGZ01000044.1 GCA_900554265.1 uncultured Porphyromonadaceae bacterium | reverse complement strand
CCGGTCTCGTGCCAGGTGCAGGGTATTATGGTGGCATCGCCGGCGGGACGGTAGACTCCGAAGAACTCCGTAGGCATATGGGCGATGTTGGTCGGGCCGACGGGCACTACCATATGGCCGGCGCGAAGGTTGAGAGCCTTCGAGAAGGATTTCTGAAGCCAGAACTGCTCCAGGGCAACCTCGCCGCCACGTTCGATTTCGGTCTCGTACTCGCCGCCTTCGTCGTCCTCCATCTCGACGGCTCCCTCCACTCCGCCGTGCTCGAACTCGATTTCGGTACCCATGCTCCAGCCGTAGCCGAAGTCATAGCCGAGATAGAGTACCACGTGCGGCAGGTCTACGCGGGAGTGGTGGTCGTTTTTGAAATTCTCGGGCGTTTTGTAGCGGTTCCATGCATCCGAATAAAAATTATAGGAGTAGACCGCTTCTCCATAACCGCCGACAGTGAGCTGGGCCGAAAGGGCCAAAGCTGCTGTCAGTCCGCTGATTGCGGCGCCAAATCTTTTACTCATCATGATAATTCCGGTTTATTACGATTTTTCGGATGCAAAATTACCTACCCCCACAAAGGAGGGCAATACTCAGTTTTGAGTAATTTTAACTTAAAACCACTAAGAGAACCAGGCCCCGCCATAAGCACGAAAGAGTATCGGCAGACCGCATTTCCGCTATTATTTTCCTCCTTGCCGCTCGTTCTTTGAAAGATAATTCCTAACTTTGAGGTTCAATATCCCATTATGCAGACAGATTACGACAAAATCATCCAGGACAGGGCGGAACACGTGTTCGACGTAATGGCAAAGCGCGTGACAGCTAAGGAAATAGCCCTCATACGCGATGCTTTCGCACTGGCAAGCGAGGCTCATGCGGCGCAGACCCGCAAGTCCGGCGAACCCTATATCCTCCACCCTGTAGCGGTGGCGACCATAGCGGCGGAAGAGCTCGGACTGGGGGCAAATCCCGTCGCGGCATGTTTCCTGCATGATGTGGTCGAGGATACCGGATATACCATCGAGCAGATTCGCGAGCGCTTCGGCGACGACGTAGCCTTCCTGGTCCGCGTGGTCACCAAAAAACCAACCGGCGACTACGAGTACTCAAAGCAGCTGGACAACTACCGCCAGCTGCTCGACTCGATGCAGTACGACATCCGCGCCATCCTCGTAAAACTCGCCGACCGTCTGCACAACATGCGTACCCTCGAGTCCATGGCAGCCGAGAAGCAGATGAAAATAGCCGGAGAAACGGACTATTTCTATGCCCCGCTGGCCAACCGCCTGGGCCTCTACAATATAAAGACGGAGCTGGAGAACCTCTCCTTCCGCTTCCGCTGCCCGGACGAATACGAGGACCTGCGCATGCGCATCGAGCGACACCTCGAGGCCAACCGCGAGAATCTCGAGACGTTCCGCACCCAGATCGCCGACACTCTGCAGGCGGCGGGAATCAAGGCGAGGGTCTACGTCGACTACCGCCGTCCCTACAGCCTCTGGCGCAAGATGAAAAAGTACGGCGACGACTTCAACCACCTCAAATACCGCCATTTCGTCGAGGTTGTGTTCGACGAGAAAGCCTCGGCGCTCTCCGAGAAGGAAACGGCCATGCGAATCTACTGCATCCTGACGGACCGCTTCAAGGAAAAGCACACCAGCATGAGCAACTACATAGACTCGCCCAAGGAGAACGGCTACCAGAGCATCCACGTGAAGCTCCTGCCGGACTTCGGCCGCTGGCAGGAGGTGCATATCAGCAGTGAGGCCATGCGGCGCCAGAGCCAGCTCGGATGCCTTGCCGAACGCAAGGAGGACAACATACTCATGTGGATCGAGAAGTTCCGCAAGGTACTCCGCGAGGCCATCGGCAACAGCAACGCCCGCTATATGGAAGACGTCGTGACGGCCTTCTACAACGACGATATCCAGGTATTCACCCCTACGGGCGAGAAAGTGATTCTGCCGCAGAACTCGACGGTTATCGACTTCGCCTACGAGGTGAGTCCTCTGCTGGGCGACCACGCCAAGTACGCCCGCATCAACAGCCGCCTGGAACCGGTTACGACGACTCTGCGCCGCGGCGACGTCATCCAGATTTTCCCCGACCCGGCCACGCACCCGGAGGAGGACTGGATGAACTACGCCCATACCTTCAAGGCCCGCAAGTCGCTCCGGCGCTACTTCGACAGCCTGCCCGAGCCCCGCAACTGCCGCTGTCCCGAGTGCAGGCCCATTCCAGGCGAGGAGCTCATCGGAATCCGCAACAACCTTGACTTCGACCGCATAACCATCCACAGGCGCGACTGCCCGCAGGCAATCACCATGGCCTCGTCGTTCGGCGAGAACGTTGTCTCGGCCTCGTGCTTCAAGCCGGACGACACCCTCTATCCCGTCACGCTGCAGGTGCGGGCTATCGACCGCGCGCATCTGCTGGTGGACCTGGTAGACTGCATCACCAATACCTTCCACCTCTCGATGGAGTCCTTCAACACTCAAACGGACCGCAATATCGTGGTCTGCAGAATCCGCTTCGGCGTCCATAGCTACGACGAACTGAAAACCATCATAAACCATATCGCGGCAATCGAGAGCGTCGACGAAGTGCGGCGCACCGAAGGCGACAGCGACATCTTCAACTGACACCGCTCATGACCGAATACCACAATAAATACTGCGAGCGCTTCCTGCTCTGCTCCGACGAGGACCAGCCCGTGCTCGAGGAGCTTACGGTATGCGTAAATACCGTGGGACAGCTGATTGCCAAGCTCGAACGTACGGACTACACCGGCGAGGACGACGGAAGCGTGACCCTGATGATTGTCGACCCGGACGATATGCTGACATTGGCGGCCAGCCACGGTGTAAGCCCCGCCGGGCTGCCGGACTACATAGCCGACTGCATGGAGGTCTGGACCGAAATCGCCAACCCCACTTTCGACGACGTGCGCGAGTGTTTCCAGGAAATCGGCAACTGTCTTCTGGACGAAGGATACCACTACCGCATCGAGACACGGACCGCCGGCAAAAGCCGTCCGAAAGGCCTCTGAAACGCTAAAAAAGCAAAAAAAGCCCGGGGCGGCGGAGACGTGGAAGGCTCTATGTGCAAAATTTTAAGTAACTTTGCAAATAATATTCCAACCGCAACCTTTGAGTAGAAGATGGATCTCAACAAAGTGCTATATGTCTCCCAGGAGATAGAACCTTACCTGCCGGCGACTCCGCTGAGCACCTTCGGGCGCGCTCTGCCGCAAGCCATGCAGGAAAAGGGCGCCGAAGTGCGCACTTTCATGCCGAAATACGGCAACATCAACGAACGCCGTAACCAGCTGCATGAAGTCATCCGCCTGAGTGGCATTAACATCGACATCGACAATACTGACCATCCCCTTCTGATCAAAGTGGCCACGCTGCAGCCCTCGCGTCTGCAGGTTTACTTCATCGACAACGACGACTACTTCATGCGCCACGCCAGCGGCAAGCTCGAAACGGAGCACGACGCCGCCAACAACGACGAGCGCGCCATGTTCTTCGTCCGCGGCACGGCCGAAACCGTGCGCAAGCTGCGCTGGGAACCATCGGTAGTGCATACCGCAGGCTGGCTGACGGCTCTGACGCCCGTCTACCTGAAGACCGTCTATGCCGACGACATCGTTTTCCGCAACACCAAAGTAGTTTACTCATTGGCCGGCGACAGCTTCGAGGGCCAGCAGAATCCCGCCCTGAAGGACAAGCTCGTCCAGGACGGCATCCCCGCCGCGGCGCTGAAGGCCATCGAGAACGGCATTGACTTCATAAGCCTCAACAAACTCGCCATCGACCACGCCGACGCAATCGCCGTCAGCTCCGAAAACGTAGTTCCCGAGCTTCTGGACTACGCCCGCGCCAGCGGCAAACCCCTGCTCGAATATCCCGGCGCGGAAAACATGCAGGCCTACATCGATTTCTACACAACCCTCTGACTTCTATGAATCTCCGTATACCTTTCCTCGCCATTGCCGCAAGCCTTGCGGCCTGTATGGGCATTTCGTCCTGCGGCGACGACGGCACCATCGGTTCCTCCCTCCTGGAGGACCAGGTGCAGATTGTGGTAGACTCCAACTTTACGGTAACAGGCCGTTCGGTGGCCGTTCCCAGCGTGCGCCCGCGCACACTTATGGAACTCATCGGCGCCATCGACATACCCGCCTACGGCACTATGCGCAGCTCCGTGGTGGCCCAGTTCCTGCCTGCAGTCTATCTCGACACCGCCACATACACTGCGGCGAACATGGACTCGGTATTCATGAATTTCCGCTATACGCCCGGTTCCTTCATCGGCGACTCCGTGGCTCCGATGGGCATAACCGTCTACCCTCTGACGCGCGCCCTGCCCCAGAACCTGACCAGCGACTTCGACCCCACCGGCTACTACGACCCCAACAAGGTCCTGGGTACCAAAGTCTACACCGCCTCGACGCTCGACGACAGCGAAGGCGCCACACTTGCCACCCGCACCGTAGCCGTACGGCTCCCCCTCGAGTTCGGCCGCAAGCTTTTCGATGCCTTCGAGGCCAATCCGGCCGACTTCGCCAGCGGCGCCGCATTTGCAGCCAATGTGTTCCCCGGCGTCTACGTCGAGAGTTCATTCGGCTCCGGACGCCTGCTGCAGGTTGCCCGCACGTCGATTACATGGCACATGAGCAAAATCACCTACAACACAACCACGGAGAAGAACGATACCGTAAGAGCCGAACAGGAATGTTTCACCGTGGCACCAGAGGTGCTGAACAACAACAACATCACCGTCGACTATTCGCCGGCGATGCTTGAGAAAATCAATTCGGGGAGCACGATGCTCGTTGCTCCCGCGGGCTATGAGGCCGAAATCCGCCTCCCGGTTCCCGAGCTGATTGCCTCGTACAAGGCTTCCGGAGCACGACTTACGGTACTCAACAGCGTTACACTGAACATTCCCGCCGACACCATCGCCTCCAACGGCGAAGTCACGCCCCCACCCTACGTTCTGCTGGTTCTCAAGAAAGAGCGCGACGAGTTCTTCGCCCAGTCCAAGCTACCCGACAACAAGACCAGCTTCTACGCCACCTACGCATCCTCAGGCTATACCTTCAGCGGCCTGAACACTTACCTCAACGAGCTGATGGATAGCGACGAGGAACTTAAGGAAGAGGACTACACCTTCTCGATTGTCCCTGTGGCAGTCGAATTCGAGCGCGACGCCAACTCCTACTACAGCACCAGCTACATTGTTTCCAGCGTGCTGCCGTATATCCAGGCCCCCGTGGCAGCAGAGCTGAACCTCGCCAAGGCCAAAGTCAAGCTCACCTACAGCAAGCAGGTGAACCTGTAATCCCCCTGCGCATTGAAAATGCATAATGCATTAAATAATTGCATTATGCATTAAAATTGAATACCATGGAACTGACCCTCCCTCCCCGAACCGACGGCGGAGCCGGCGCCACCTTAGCCGCCGCTCCGGGCTCGCCGCTGCTCATACTCGGAGCCAACGGTGCAGGCAAATCGCGCTTCACCCGCAACGTAATCGACAGACTCGGCTCCAATGCCCTGCGCCTGAGCGCCCTCGGGGCCCTCTACACAAACGCGCGCGTCCTCGGGGACGCCGTGGACGAGGCTTCCCTGCTGCGCCGCTTCAGCTCCGCGGTCGCCGCCACTCAGGAGGCGCGCCCAGGCAACACTACGATTCTCGACCTGCTGCTGCGCCAGCTGATGCACGACGAGCTGCTGAACCTGCTCCAGTACAAGCTACACCTCGCCGACGGCAAGGCCGACGCTGCCCTGAAGCGCACGCGCCTGGACCGCGTAATCGAGCTCTGGCAGGAGGTATTTCCGGACAACCGTGTGCTAGTCGACAGCGGTAAGATGCTCTTCACGCGCAATTCAGATGAGTCCGGCTATTCCGCCCTGCGCCTCTCCGACGGCGAGCGCGCAGTGCTCTACTACGCCGGCGCCGTGCTCTACGCGCCGCGGGGCAGCGCCATCTTCGTCGACGCTCCGGAGATGTTCCTCAACCCGACTGTGATGACGAGCCTCTGGAACCGTCTTGAGGCCATGCGCGCCGACTGTACATTCGTCTACACCACCCACGATGCCGAATTCGCCTCCGGACGCAGCGGCGCATCCTATATCTGGGTACGCGACTGCGACCCCGCCGCCGAGCGCTGGGAGTATCAGTTGCTCCCGCAGAACAGCGAGATACCAGATGAACTCTACATCACCCTCACAGGCAGCCGCAAGCCTCTGATTTTCATCGAGGGTCTGCCTCGGAGCATCGACGCACGGCTCTACCCTCTCATCTTCCCGGACTACAACGTTCGCTCCCTGGGCAGCTGCAACAAGGTTATCGAGGCCACGCGCACCTTCAACGACCTGGCCGGCTACCACAAGCTGGACACCTTAGGCATAGTCGACCGCGACCGGCGCAACGACGACGAGGTGGCCTACCTGCGGCGCAAGCGCGTGATGGTGCCTGACGTAGCCGAAATCGAGAACATGTTCCTGCTCCCCGAGGTCATGGGCGCCATGGCCCGGCGCGCCGGCAAAGACCCGGCGCGCGTCGTAGGCAAGGTGAAGCGCGCGATTATGCATCTGTTTGCCGCCGAACTGGAGAATCAGGCGCTGATGCACACGCGCCACAAGATGAAACGCCTGGCCGAATACCGCATCGACGCGCGTTTCGACAGCATCGACAGGCTCGAGAACCATATCGCCGATCTGGTCAACGAGATGGCTCCGCGGAGGGAATACGCCAGCTTCTGCGACCGCTTCCGCGCCCTTATAAGCCGCAACGACTACGCCGGAGTCCTGCGCGTGTTCAACATGAAGTCCATGCTCGCGTCGAGCAACGTCGCTCCCCTGTGCGGCTTCAAGAACAAGGACGAGTACATTTCCGGCGTAATCGCCGCCCTTCGCACCGATACCCCGGAAGCCGAAGCCATCCGCACCGCCGTCCGCGAATGCCTGAAAGCCTGAGGCTTTCAGGAGGGTCTTTAAGGTCTTTAGAGTCCTTAGGGTCCTTAAGGACATTAGAGACCATAAAGAATCTAAGGTCCCTCTGCCGCAAAACAAAAGGCTGCGCTCCCTCGCCAGGGGCGCAGCCTTTTTGCGTTAGAGGCCGGCTTATTCGGCGGCCGGATAGAGGATGGATGTTACGCTCCAGGCCGGGGCCATGAAGAGGCGGGCGCGGATCTGCGATGCGCCGGCGGCGTCGAAGGGTCCGGTGTATAACGTGCTTTCCGCTGTTGGCTCGGTGCCGTCCAGGGTATAGCGAATTTCACCGAGGCCATCGGCGTAGGCGGAATTCATCTTCACCTTACCGTCCTTGATGATGATGCCGGGCTGGCGGAGGTAGAACTCGCGGCCTTCGGCAGCCCATACGGGCATTTCATTGGTAATCAGCCCGAAGTAGTCGGCATCGGAAATCGTGGCGTTGCGGCTGTGGGCGCGTTCGGCAAGGCCGAGTAGGCGCGGCAGCAGGTAGCGCTCAACCATGGCGCGCGAGCGGACAGTCTCGGCGAAGAGGGTGCCCGAAACGCCTACGACGCATTCCTGGGTGCGGGCGTCGCCGGGGCAGAGTTCGTCGATGGTTGCGTGGAGCGGACGGAATTCGTCGACGATGCCGCCCCAGGTCAGACCCGGTTCCTGCGGATGGCTGGTCGGCGTCTGGTCGAAGTAAAGGTAGTCGACGTTCGAGAGAACCACGGGATAACCCTTCTGGGCCATGTCCTTGACGAAGGTGCCGGCGTTGGTCCAGCAGTTGACGGCCATCACCTCGGGCTGGACGGCTGCGTCGTAGTCGGCACTGTGGTCGCGGGCGATTTCCTGCCATCCTGCAACCTTTATGCCGCGCTCGGCGGCCAGTTCGGCGACTTTACGGACGAAGTAGGCGTGAACCTCGCGCTGGTCGGTCATGCCCTGCTCGGCCATGAGGGCCTGAACGCCGGGAGCACCGGCCCAGGCGCCGCGTGCAACCTCGTCGCCGCCGATATGTACGCCGGGAAGCTCTATGCCGGCGCCGGCGTAGATGTCCTTCATGGCGTCGAATACGGTGCCCCAGAGCTTGTACGGGCCCTCGATTGCGGGGCTCATGGTGTTGTCATGGAAGTTCTGCGCCGAGTTGTAGACGGAGGTGTCGCCGTCCTCGATGAGGCGGTAGCTGTCGTCACCGTTATGCCTGGCGCGCCATTCCATAGCGCGGATAGCGGCGCGGGAGTGGGCGGGCGTGTCGAATTCGGGGAGCACGGCTATGCCGAGGCTGTCGGCGTAGCGGAGGATGTCCTGGTATTCGGCAACGGTGTAGAATCCGTTGGCGGGAGTGTCGAAGTTGTCGGGATTGCCGTCGCCGCTGTAGATGCCCTTGAGGAAGGGAACGTCGTCGGTGAGAGTGTAGCCGCGGTGGCCGCCGACCTGGGTCAGCTCGGGCAGCGCGGGAATCTCCACTCGCCAGCCCTCGTCGTCGCCGAGGTGGAAGTGAAGGGTGTTGAGGCCGTAGCGGGCCATCAGAGCCAGGATGCTCTTCACGTCGGCAGGTTTCTGGAAGTTGCGTACAACGTCGAGCATGAAGCCGCGGTAGGCGTAGTCGGCCCAGTCCTCGATGGTGCCGGCGGGAACCTTGCCCTCGGCGTCGGCACTCTCGTCGAGGCGGCGCTGAACCATGGCCAGGATGGCGGCGGGATAGCGGCTGTTGGTGTAGACGACGGCGGTATCGCCGGCGATGTCGACCTTGTAGTAATCGGTGCGGGCGTCCTCGACGGCGGCGGCCGTGAGCACGGGCTTGGCAATCATCCCGCCGGTGAGGCTCACGCTCTTGGGAACGGGTATCTGCGCGTAGGCCGTCGGGCGGTAGGCGCTGCGGAGGCTGTCGTTTACGGCATATGCCTGCTCGCCGTAGATCATGCCGTCGCGACCGGTCACGGGATCACGCCACTGCCCGGGGAACATGGCGATGGACTTGCGGATGTTGACGGCGGGCACGG
>USGZ01000043.1 GCA_900554265.1 uncultured Porphyromonadaceae bacterium | reverse complement strand
GCCAGGGCGCCGACGGCGGCGTCGGTCACCGAAGCAGGATTGCCCTTGTCGACCATCGCCTCAAGCAGCGGGAAGGCTTCGAGCGCCGTCTGAGCCGTGCGCAGCGGTACCTGTGAGGCGTAGAGGGTCGCGGCCTCGATGGCGGCGGCGCGCGCGGCCTTTTCCTCGTCGGTGCCCTTGGGCATGCCCATGGCGTTCTTGATGGCGTTGAAGGCGTCGGTATCCTCGTCGACAAGGTGCAGCAGACGCTCCATAATGTCCTGGCCCTGTTCGGCATAGGTCGAGAATTCCTCCCAGCGCTCGTCCCAGCCGGCCTTGTGGGCCGAGAGGTTGGCCACCATCGTGCCCAGAGCGGCGCCCAGGGCGCCCATGTAGGCCGATACGGAGCCGCCGCCAGGTGCGGGCGACTCGCTGGCGGTCTCCTCGGCGAAGCCGCGGCAGGTCATGTCGGTGAGCTTGCGGGCGCCTTCGCCTTCGAGCATGTATTCGATGATTTTTTCCTTGGGGTCGAAGGGCTTGAGATCGTCCAGGCCCATACTTTTGACGGCTATGCGGATAATCTCGCGCTCGGGGATACCGGTCGAGCGCTGCTGAAGGTGCAGGTAGTGGCGGCCGGCGTCGACGATGGCGCGCTTGGGAACCAGTCCGACGATTTCGGCGCCGGTCACGCGCAGACCGCGGGCGGCGGCGGCGCGGCTCACCTCGTCGAAGGCGCGGTAGAGCGGGGTGGCGCCCATGTCGGTGATGTTCATGCTCACCTGGGCGATGCCGTACTCGTCGATAAACCAGCCGATCGCCTTGGTCCCCTTGAGCGTGCCGGGAATCATCACGGGCTTGCCGTCGGCGTCCTTCAGGGGCTTGCCGGTGAGCTTGCCGCCTTCGCGGGCAGGGCGGCCTTTTTCGCGGACGTCGAAGGCCACGGCGTTGGCGCGGCGGGTGCTGGTGGTGTTGAGGTTGAAATTCACGGCGATAAGGAAGTCGCGGGCGCCGACGGCCGTGCAGCCCGTGCGGGCAACCTTGTCGTCGAACGGGCGGGCACCGAAGTCGGGCTTGCGGCCTTCGGTGGCGAGCTTTTCGGGCAGGGCCTCGTACTCGCCCTCGCGGCAGACGGCCAGGTTCTTGCGCTCGGGCGTGAAGGCCGCGGCCTCGTAGCAGTAGGTCGGGATTTCAAGCTCCTCGGAAATGCGCTGCGCCAGCTTGCGGGCCAGCTCGGCGCACTCCTCCAGCGTGATGCCGGCCACGGGGATGAGCGGCAGCACGTCCGTCGCGCCCATGCGCGGGTGGGCGCCGTGGTGGCGGCTCATGTCGATGAGTTCGGCGGCTTTCTTCACGCCCTGGAAGGCGGCCTCGACGACCTGTTCGGGTTCGCCGACGAAGGTCACGACGGTGCGGTTGGTGGCCTCGCCGGGGTCGACGTCAAGCAGGCGCACGTCGGCGGCCTTGGTGATGGCCTGGCAGATACTGTCTATAATCACGGAGTCGCGGCCTTCGCTGAAATTGGGCACGCACTCAACTATCCTCTTTTCCATGTGTGTTTTTCTTGGTTTTGCTCCGGCAAATATAAACAAATTTTCAGAGCCGGCGGCATTTTTCCGGCTCGGGATGTAATTTTTTCCTTAATTTTGCGTCCTATTATCCGTAAACAAAAATCCCTATGGACAATATACTGACAGCCGAACATATCAACAAGGCCTTCGTACGGCACGTGGCCCTCGACGACGTGTCGATAGCCGTGCCCCGCGGCCGGGTCTACGGCCTGCTCGGGCCCAACGGCGCCGGCAAGACCACCCTTATACGAATTATCAACCATATCACGGCTCCGGATTCCGGCACCGTAACCATCAACGGCCATACGCTGACCGCCGCCGACGTTCCCCTGATAGGCTACTTGCCCGAGGAGCGCGGACTATATAAGAAGATGAAGGTCGGCGAGCAGGCGATTTTCTTCGCCCGACTCAAGGGCCTGAGCAAGGCCGACGCCACCGCCCGCCTCAAGGCCTGGTTCGAGAAACTCGAAATCTCCGACTGGTGGGACAAGAAGGTCGAGGAACTCTCCAAGGGCATGGCCCAGAAGGTGCAGTTCATCGTCACCGTCCTCCACGAGCCCGAGCTGCTCATATTCGACGAGCCCTTCTCCGGCTTCGACCCCATCAACGCCGGCATCCTCAAGCGCGAGATTCTCGAACTGCGCGACAAGGGCGCCACGATCATCTTCTCGACCCACAATATGGGCAGCGTCGAGGAGCTCTGCGACAACATCACCCTCATCAACCGCAGCCGCAACATCCTCAGCGGCAACGTCCAGGCCCTGCGCGAGCAGTACGGCGACAACCGCTACGAGCTCGCCTTCATCGGCGACCCGCAGGCGCTGACCGCCGCCGTCGGGCCCTTTACCCGCGGCGTGGAGCTCGGCCCCATCAACCAGCAGGGCGACGCCACCCTCACCGTGGCCCTCAACGCCGCCGAAGCGGTGCGCCCCATGCTCGCCGCCGCCAACGGCGCCGTCGACATCCACGGCTTCCGCCGCATGCTTCCCTCGATGGACAGCATCTTCGTGTCCGCCGTCGAGAACTACAACAAAGCCTATCCCCAACCTGAGACATCCGAACAGAAATGAACTCACCACTCGGCATAATAATCTCCCGCGAGTATCTTGAGCGGGTAAAACGCAAAAGTTTCATCATCAGCACCATACTCGTGCCGGTATTCATGATAGCGCTCATGGTTGCGCCGGCGGCCTTCATGCTGCTTAGCGCGCCGGAGAAGACCGAGGTCCTCGTCAGCGACGCAACGGCTCAGGTCCTCCCGCGCCTGCACGGCAACGACGAGGTCACCTTCATGGCCACCGACGAGAACCTCGACAGCCTCCGCGCCGACGAGTCCAACCAGGTGGTCGTGGTAATCGGTCCGGACGCCGTGAGCCGCCCGGAGCGCGACGTGACCATCTACACCCGCGGCACCCTGGCTATGATGACGGACGAGTATATCTCCAACGAGCTCAACAAGGCCATCGAGGACATCCGCATCGACGCCTACAACATCGGCGACCTGCGCCAGATCATGCGCGAGGTCCAGGTCGACTGCACCTATACCACCATGCGCCTGGATAAGGAGGACACCGCCAGCTCCTCCGCCGCCTCGTATATCGTGGCCCTGATTATGGACATGATGCTATATATGTTCATCCTGATCTACGGTCAGATGGTTATGAACTCGATAATCGAGGAGAAGAACAACCGCGTGCTGGAGCTGGTAGTCTCGTCGGTCAATCCCAAGAGTCTGATGCTCGGCAAGATACTCGGTATCGGCGCTGTGGCCATCACGCAAATTCTCATCTGGGGCGTTCTGATTGCCGTGGCATCGCTGGGTCTGGCGCCCTTCATTCAGGACAGCGGCATGGATATGGCCGACCCGGATATCGCCGCCATAGTCGGGCAGTTCGCCGACCCCGGCTACCTTGTCTCGCTGTTCGTCTACATGCTCCTGTTCTTCATCGGCGGCTATCTTTTCTACTCCTCCATTTATGCCGCCATCGCCTCGGCCGTCGACAATATCCAGGACGCCGGTCAGCTCTCGTCCGTGGCCACAATGCCGGTGATTATCGCCATCGTGGCATCCATGAGCGTGATTTCCAACCCCGGCAGCACGCTGGCCGTATGGCTGGGAATCATTCCCTTCACCTCGCCGATGTGCATGATGGCACGACTGCCTTTCGGGGTACCCTTCTGGCAGACCGCCGTGTCGCTGGTGGTTCTCTACGCCTCGTTCATGTTCCTGATCTGGCTCTGCGCCAAAATCTACCGCGTCGGCATCTTCATGTACGGCAAGAAACCTTCGCTTATCGAAATCATCCGCTGGGCCCGCTACAAGTAAACGTGTTACACATCACTAAGACCGGAGGGCTGGGGCAAACCTTGGCCCTCCGGTTTTCGTTATGCATCAAAGCTTCAGCCTGACTTATCGACAGGAATGTCGATAACTCGTGTTGAAATGTTGATAACTTTGTTGATAACTTTTCAGGCCGGATGTTGAGAACTTTTGCCTGAAATCGCGTATAATATAAAGAAAATTTTGTACCTTTGCAGGCTCAATGCAAAACTAACGGCATTTAAGAAATAGATGAGACAGCTTAAAATTACCAAATCAATAACTAACCGCGAAAGTGCGTCTCTGGACAAGTATCTGCAGGAAATTGGCCGTGAGGAACTGATTTCGGTGGAAGAGGAAGTCGAGCTCGCTCAAAAAATCCGTCAGGGCGACCAGCGCGCCCTGGACAAACTCACGCGCGCCAACCTCCGTTTCGTGGTTTCCGTGGCAAAGCAGTATCAGAACCAGGGGCTTTCGCTTCCCGACCTTATCAACGAGGGCAATCTGGGTCTTATCAAGGCTGCCAAGAAGTTCGACGAAACCCGCGGTTTCAAGTTTATTTCTTACGCCGTATGGTGGATTCGCCAGTCCATTCTCCAGGCCCTGGCCGAACAGAGCCGAATCGTGCGTCTGCCTCTCAATCAGGTCGGCTCCCTCAATAAAATCGGCAAGGCCCTCAACAAGTTCGAGCAGGAGAACGAACGCCGTCCCTCGCCCGAGGAACTGGCCGAGACCCTCGACGTGCCCGTTGAGAAAATCGCCGACACCCTGAAAGTTTCCGGCCGACACATCTCCGTCGACGCTCCTTTCGTCGAGGGCGAGGACAACAGTCTGCTGGACGTGCTCACCAATGACGACAGCCCCATGGCCGACGCCGGACTCAACCAGGAATCCCTCTCCAACGAGGTCGACCGCGCCCTGCGCCAGCTCAACGAGCGCGAGCGCGAGATTCTGAAGATGTTCTTCGGTATCGGCTGCCAGGAGATGACCCTCGAGGAAATCGGCGCCAAGTTCGACCTTACCCGCGAGCGCGTGCGTCAGATTAAGGAAAAGGCAATCCGCCGCCTCAAAGGCCAGAAGAGCCGCCTGCTCAAGAGCTACCTCGGCCAGTAAAACTCCCGCAAAACCATAACGAGAGGCCTCCCCATTCCCGGGCGAGGCCTCTCCGCGTATATGGAGGAAGCCGACAAGCGGCGCAGCCGCGCATGGGAGGTCGGGAGCTCCGCCTCCCGACACTTCGTATGAGTTCATTTATTCTTCGCAGCGCTGCAGTCTGTCATGAGGTTCCTGATTAATCCCGATAAATCTCGATTATTCAGGATTAATTTCGAAAACTTTCAGCAAAGGCCGCTGGCCTTTTTCTAAAAATAAAGAAGGCCACCCCGACGTGGGGCGGCCTTTATTGATATGCTTGGGGTGTAGTTTATTCCTTTACGCGTTCGATGTAGGAGCCGTCGCGGGTGTCGATGCGCACCTTGTCGCCGATGTTGCAGAACAGGGGCACGCGTACCTCGGCGCCGGTCTCTACGGTGGCGGGCTTGAGGGTGTTGGTGGCGGTGTCGCCCTTGATGCCGGGTTCGGTGTAGGTGATTTCGAGAACCACGTTCATGGGCATCTCGCAGGTCAGGATGGTGTCGGTGGCTGCGTGGACCATAGCCTCGCAGATGTCGCCTTCCTTAAGGAATTCCACGCCTTCGATGCTTTCGCCGGGGATGGCTACCTGTTCGAAAGTTTCGGTGTGCATGAAGTTATAGCCCATATCGTCCTTGTAGAGGAACTGGTAGGGACGGCGCTCGATGCGGACTTCTTCGATTTTGACGCCGGAGTTCCAGGTCTTGTCGATGATGCGGCCGGTCTTTACGTTGCGGAGCTTGGTGCGGACGAAAGCCGGACCTTTGCCGGGCTTTACGTGAAGGAACTCCTTGATGAAGTAATAAGTGCCGTCGATGTCGAGGCACATGCCGTTTTTGAAATCTGCTGTTGTTGCCATATATGCTTTTTGGTATGTTGTAATCTGAATTCGCGGGGGCGCGGAGACCCCTGACTGATTGGCGACTGCAAAGTTAAGAAAAATTTTTCATTCCGCCATCGCCAAACTCCCCCGCCGCTTCAAATTACAGCAACAAATGCAGCGACAATCGCCGGCGCATTACTGGGGGTGGATGTCTTCGAGGTTGACTATGCCGTGGATTATGGCGAAGACGGTAAGGCCGGAGGCCGAGTGGATGTCGAGTTTGGCGCTGATGTTGCGGCGGTGGGTGGCCACTGTGTGGACGGAAATGCAGAGCTCGTCGGCGATTTCCTTGTTGACCTTTCCCTTGACCACGCCGCGGATAATCTCTTTCTCGCGGTCGCTCAGAGCATCGGTGGAGGCGCTTTCGTCGGCGTTGTCGGCACCTTCGCCGGCGCGGTGGGCGCTGGTCATGGCGCGCTGCAGGTCTTTCTCCACTTTCTCCACCGCCGGGATGAACAGGCGGCTCTCGACGTCGAAGTGGCGCAGCAGGTCGTTGCCGCAGGTTATGATGTCGAACAGCGCGCCGGCAAGACGGGCGTTCTCTTTCTGCTTGTAGTGGTAGATGAATATGTCCTTGAGCTTGTTGAGCTTGTCGACGGTATCGACGTGGTTCATCGAGTACTCCGAGATGCTGAAATCGGCATCCGGTATTCCCTGCAGCAGGCGGTCGACGTAGGCGAAAATCACGTCGTTCTCGTAGTCCATGTGCTTGCGGACCTCGATTACATAGTCGTCGTAGAACTTCATCAGCAGGATTGCGGTCTCGTTGGAGGTCGAATAGTTGATGGCCTCAATCAGATGATGGCGGATTTTAGGGAACTCGTAGTCGAGGAAAGAACTGTGGGCTCTTCGCAGATAACCCATAAGAGAGTGCAGCGAGACGTCGGCCATATCGTATTTGTAGCCGCTCAGAAGATTGCAGACGCAGAGGAATGTTTTTGCGTCGACGCCGTTCTCATTGCAAATCTGGCCGACGGGGGCGTCGCCGAAGCCAAATGCGATATTGAATCTGCTGATTGCAGGCAGCAACATGGCATTGTCACGAATCAGCTCTCTCATATTGTTGGAGGATGTATATCCTGTTCGACTGTCTATCATAGCAAAGTCATGGCCATTTTTACCCATGCAAAGTTACGAATTAATACAGTAGGTCCCAATACCTTAAAAATACTATAAAATCCGCGGCTAAGCTGCGAATCAGAGCCGTTGGCCCGTATTTTGTGCTCCGGGGATGCTTACTTTTAAGTATCGGGGCGCCCGGAATTTGCCGTTTTGGCGATTTGTTTGTTATCTTTGTCAGGAAAAATCAGAAAGCGACATATGAATATTACTGAAAAGGAGGCGCGGGCAATAGAGGCGGCCCGGGCTAAGAAGAAGATAGGCGTGCTGTTCGTATGCCTGGGCAATATATGCCGCAGCCCGGCGGCGCAGGGAGTGATGCAGAGTCTGGTCGACAGCCGCGGCCTCTCCGGGCGCTTCCACCTCGATTCCTGCGGCTTCTACGGCGGCCATGCCGGGGATCTGCCGGACAAGCGCATGCGCGTCCATGCCATCCGCCGCGGTTATACTCTCGACCACTGCTCGCGCCGGATTCGCCCCTCGGACTTCGATGATTTCGACATTATCGTAGCCATGGACGAGGCCAACCGCGACGACCTTATGGAAGCCGCGCCGACTCCCGAGGCGCAGGCGAAGATAGTCCGCATGATAGATTTCGTACGCAACGACCGCTGCCAGGACTGCGTGCCCGACCCCTACTATTCCGGCGCCGAAGGCTTCGAGCTGGTCCTCGACCTCCTCGAAGACGGCTGCGCCTCCCTCCTGGACCAACTCGCACCAGCCCGCTAAATAAGATATTCGCTCGAACGTAGGGATGCTCCCTGGAGCATCCGCTGATTGTCAGCGTGTTATGAGGGATGCACGAGCGTGCATCCCTACATTGCGCGGTTTTGCAATACCTTCAAGACACGGAAGTGTCCCCCAAAAAAGGACAGAAAACGCCAAATCTGTCCTATTTTTGGGGACAGATGGTGTGTTTTTTTGAAATTGAGGGCCAAAAGGGCCTATTTTTTGAGGTTGCGGGGGTGGTGGGTGAGGATTTCCTCGCGCAGGCGGGTGGTGTCGATGTGGAGGTAGATTTCGGTGGTGGCGATGGATTCGTGGCCGAGCATCTGCTGGATTGCGCGGAGGTTGGCGCCGCCTTCGAGCAGGTGGGTGGCGAAGGAATGGCGCAAGGTGTGGGGCGATATGGTCTTGCGGATTCCGGCGGCTTCGGCCAGGTCGCGGACGATGTAGAAAACCATCGTGCGCGTCAGGTGGGCGCCGCGGCGGTTGAGGAAGGTGTAGTCCTCCTCGCCGCGCTTGGGGTCGGGACCGTGGGCGGCGCGGTCGGCCAGGTAGGCCTGCAGCCAGTCCATCGCCGGCGCCGACATGGGAACCATGCGCTGCTTGCTGCCCTTGCCGGTGACGGTGAGGTAGCCCTCGTCGAAGTTCAGCAGACGCCGCTGCAGGGTACATAATTCGCTCACGCGCAGGCCGGAGCCGTACATGGTCTCGATGATGGCGCGGTTGCGCAGGCACAGGGGGTCGGAAGTGTCCGGGATGGCGAGCATGGCCTCGACCTCGTCGACCGACAGCACTTCCGGCAGGTGCTTGCCGAAGCCCGGGCGCTCGAGAAGCAGCGAAGGGTCGGGATCCACCAGTTGCTCCATGTTCAGGTATTTGTAGAAGGAGCGGATGCCGGTCACAATCCGTGCCTGCGTGCGCTCGGCAACACCGAGGTCGTGAACCTCGGCGATAAATTGCGATAGTTGCTGCGGGGTTGCGGCAAGAAGGTTGGAGCCGGTCTGCGCGAGCCAGTCCTCAAGGCGGCGCACGTCGGCCAGATAGGCCAGGCGCGTGTTCTCGGCCAGTCCGCGTTCGAGCTGCATGAAGCCGGCATAGCCGCGCAGTAGGGGCGGGAGTGTCATATGGTACCTTGTTCGACGCAGCGGGCGATGCGGTCCAGGGTGGCGTCGTTGCGGTCGGTATCGGGTTTGAACTCGCTGCGGAGACTTACGCCGAAAAGGCGTCCGAAACCCTGCCAGAAGGTGGCGCGGAAGGAGCCCAGGAAGGCGCGCACGATTTCGTAGCTCGT
>USGZ01000042.1 GCA_900554265.1 uncultured Porphyromonadaceae bacterium | reverse complement strand
GGCGCCGGTTTCGTACCCGTACGCAAGCCCGGCAAACTTCCCGCCGACACCATCAAAATCAGCTACGCCAAGGAATACGGCACCGATACCGTCGAGATGCACCGCGACGCCATCACCGAGGATGATATCGTGGTTATCCACGATGACGTGCTGGCAACCGGCGGCACCATGGCCGCAGCCTACGAGCTGGTGAAAAGCATGAATCCTAAGAAAATCTATATAAGCTTCATCATCGAGCTCACGGCTCTCGACGGTCGCAAGAATCTTCCGGCCGACGTTGAAGTCAGCTCCCTGATCAAGTACTGAGCCGAGCCGACAGCGACTGTCCGCTCCGAGCGCAAAAAATCCCCGGAACCTCAAGGTGTCGGGGATTTTTGTGCCGGTTCGGGCGAGCTTACGCTGAATTTTGCTGGTTCGGAGTAAATTCCGGGGCCGTCAAATTAGGGATAAGACGCTGAGATTTGAGGGATTTAGGCCCAAATCAGAGCCCTGAGATTTCAATTTTTGCTTTCGTTCGGGAAAGCGGCGGGGAATTTCGCGCCTCTCGCGGGCTCTTTTTGCCGCCGCAGGGCCTTTACTCGTCCAGAAGCGGATCATCGCCCTCGGAGCCTACGGGCAGCTCTGGCGCGGGCGCGGGCTGCGGCTGGGCAGGCGCCGAAGGAGCGCTGGGGGCAGGAGACAGCTGAGCCGAAGGCGAAGGCTGCTGGCCCGGAGCCTGAGGCGCGGGCTGCTGCGGCTGGGCGACGGGCTGCGGAGCTGAAGCTCTGGGCTCGGATAAATAAACGGGCACCCCCTGAGCCGGCGCTTCTTCGGCGCGGGCTTCCTCGGCAGGCGCCTCTCCGGCCGGCGCCTCCCCGACAGGCGCGGGCGCTGAGGCTTCAGGAGCCGCCGCTTGCGGCGCGGCGGGAGCGGCGGGGCTGCTCTGCCCTACCGCGGGGGCCGGCGCGAGATTTTCGGCCGCGGGCGCTTCGGAGGGAACAGGAGCGGGCGAGCCCTCGGGGGCCGCGGGGGATTCGCCGGCGGGGGATTCGCCGGTTGCGGCTTCGGTTTCGGCTTCAGGGAGGGTCTGGATCATGATGGAGTCGAGGATGCCTTCCTGGGCGTCGATGTAGTCCTGCTCCTCGCGGTAGCGGAAGTATTCTTCGAAGCTGCGGCCTTGCGAGAGGAGGGTCTGGAAGTCCGCAACGGAGATTGCCACGGGGCGTAGCTGGGAGGGGAGGCGCAAATCCTCCGCGGCGGCCATAACGGCGCGGTAGCGGTTGAGCTCGTCGAGGCTGTTGAAGCCATGGACGACGAGCAGACCGAGGCGGCCGAAGTTCATAGTCTCGAGCTCGAAGTCGCGGACAAAGAAGCTGCGGAAATTGAAGCGTGCGATGTCGTAGAGGAGCTGGTTGGTGTTGACCTCATCCATCGGATAAGTGAATACCAGGAGCTGCTGCGACTCGGGGTTTAGCTCGAAGCTTGCGGCACCGTCGGCAAGGGCGGTGCTGTCGTTGCTCAGGCGCGTTTCCCAGACCATGCCCCGCATGTTCGATTCGGGCGCATGGAGCTGGCGACCGCGCGCCATACCCTTGAGCCATTCGGAGGCTATGGGTGTTATGTCCGTGTCGGGATATTTCTCCAGGAGCTCGCGCAGGACGGCATTGAACTCCGCCGGTTTGTTCTCGGTAACGTAGGCGAGGGCATGCAGGAACATGAACTTGGGCATTATCTTGCTCAGGGGCATGTCGCGCTGCATGGTCTCGTAGGCGGCGTGTACGGCGGAGTTATTGTTGGCCAGATAGGCCTCGTAGGTCTGCTCGTAGAGGCTTTCGGCACGCTGGTCGGCGCCACGCAGTTTCTCGAGATAATTCGGGTCGCGCATGGCCTGGCCGTAGGGGCTGTCCGGGAAGTCGCGCAGAATGAGATTTCGGAACACGTCGGCCTGACTTGTAAGGCCCTGACGCATGAGCATCAGGTAGAGGTTATTGTAGGTGTCCAGGCGGTAGACGTTGTCCGGGTAATCGTTGAGGAGGCGGTCGAACTGGGCGCGTGAGGCAGCGAAGTTCTCGAGCTTGTCCTTGAGTATAACGCTCATATTGTAGAGACCCTCCTGGATAACTTCGCCGGAAGTCTGTTTATCCGCTTCAGTCATAGGAATCTGTGCGAGATAATACTCGGGGAAATGGGGGTCTGCGGCGCGGGCCAGGCTGTCCTTCTCCTCCTGGGTCTGCTCGGTGCTTTCTTCCTGATTTTCAGTAGTTTCACCCTCCTCCACATCAGAATTGGCGTTTGCTTCCTCGAAGTCGTCGGCGCTGAAGGTGGCCTTGTTGCGGCGCCGCCAGTTGTCCTCGAGCTTGCGGGAGCCCCAGCGACGCTGGAAGTCCGTTTTGCCGGCATTTCGGGTGGCGGTATTGTAGAAGTACCAGGAGTTATCGGCGTTGATGGTGAAGCTCTGGGTATTGTTGTCCTGCAGCGACTGTCCCTTGGCCTCCTGCTCGGCGAGATACTCCTCCTGGGCGCGCTGCTCGGCTTCCTCGCGTTCCTTTTTCTTAAGGTCCTCGATGATGCGCTCGATTACGGCCATACGTTCCTCGGGCGACATCGCGGCAAGGCGTAGAAGCGAGTCCTGGAGGGTCACGTTGCCCGAATATACTGCGAGCTCGTCGAGCACGTCGGAGCGGCGCTTGAGGAGCTTGTAGTCGGGATATGTTTCCGGCAGCTGGGGCACGGCCTCGGAGAAACAGGGCTGGGCCAGGTCGTAGCGGCGCTGCTCGAAATAGAGCTTGCCGAGGGTAATCTGGTTAATGGCCTTGTCGATGCCGTTGCGGGTGGAGTTCTCGTTGGCGAGGATATAGTTTTCGATTGCGTGGGCGGTGTCGCGGCGGCTGAGGTAGAGATTGCCGATGGCGTAGTAAATCTGGTCCTGATACTCCTTGTTGCGGTCGTAGCGGGTCATGCGGCGCAGGGCCTTGACCTCCGGCTCGATGTTGGAGCCGGTATAGACCTCGCTCTGATGGATGCGGGCGTTGAATTTGGTACGGTAAGAAGTCGAGGAGGAGGAGCCTGCGGCGCCGTAGGCGCGGTAGGCGTCGTCGGGGCGGTCGAGGCGCGAATAGACCTGGCCGAGGAGGAAGTTCAGGCGAGTCTTCTGGGCTCCGGAGGCGGCGCGTACGGATTTCTCGAGATAGGGGAGGGCCTGCTCGTAGTCGTCGGCGTGGAGGTAGAAATCGGCGTAGACGAAATTGTAGAGTTCGCGCAGCTGATTATTCGAGAGGTCCTCGTCCTTGATGCGGGTGAGAATCATCTCGGCCTCGTACTGCCAGCCCATAATCACGTAGCTCAGTGCCTGCATGAGCTTGGCCTCGGTTACGGTTTCGGGCAGCCACCAGAAATGGCGTGAGATATAGAAATAGGTGCTTGCGGCACCGAGGAAATCGCCGTTGTAGAACTGCCCTTCGCCGAGCAGGAGCCAGGAATTGTGGAGGAAGGGATTGTACTCCTCGCGTCGCATCCACGACTGGTAGGCGGCGTTGCCGCGCTGGCCGGATTTCTTCGGCGGCTTCTTCTTGATGGAGCGCAGCTGGATGGCCTTCTGAGCCTTCTCGATCGACCGGTCGAAGTTGCCGGCAGGCTGGTTTGCGCCCTTGTCCTGACGGGCCTCGACTGGGTGCATGTAGAGGCGGCGTGAAAAATCGTCCTCGTACTTGCACTCCATGTCCCGGAGGGTCTCGGTCATGTGCTCCTGGCCGTTGAAATGGACGTTATAGCGGGTTATGAAAGCCTGGTACTTGCGGGTGGCGGCGTTGTTCTTGTTCGGCGAACAGGACGCAAGCGAGGCCGCGACCAGGGCGGCCGCGGCAAGCGTCATAATAGAGCGTACCGTCTTAGGACATTTCATCTGAAATATAACGGTCTGAGCCGCTTGTTATTGTTCCGCGGGAGGCTCCGAGGGGGCCGAGGGGCCGGATTGGGAAGATTCCTCCGCGGGAGCCCCGCCGGCGGGCGCACTGCCCTGCTCCGACGCTTCGGGCTGACGGGGTTCCGACACAGGCTCAGGCTTGGGCTGAGCCTTGGGATAGGCTATGCGGCTGTGGTAAATGGTCATCAGGCGCTTGATGAATGCCTCCTTGATGATTTCCACGTCGCGGAAGGAGAGGGTCGACTCGTTGTGCAGGCCGTCGGCAATCTGACCGTCGATAATCTTGTTGACCAGGTCGGTGATAGCCTCGCGGGTATGATCCTTGAGGCTGCGCGAAGCAGCCTCGACGCTGTCGGCCATCATGAGGACGGAAGTCTCGCGGCTCTGCGGATTGGGCCCGGGATAAGAATAGGGTGCGGAGTCGACCTTTCCGTCGGGCGACTTGCGGCATGCGTTTATATAGAAATACTTCGCGAGACCTTTGCCGTGGTGCTCGCTGATAAAACGGCGCACGACGGCCGGCAGGCCGGCCTTCTCGGCGATTTTCAGGCCGTCCGTAACATGGGCTATGACTATTGAGGCGGAGCGTTCGGGGGGCAACGCGTCGTGGGGGTTGACGCCGTGCTGGTTCTCGGTGAAGAAAGCGGGGTTGTTGAGCTTGCCGATGTCGTGGTACAGGGCTCCGGCACGGACAAGCTGGACGTCGGCCCCTATACGCGAGGCTGCATCTGAAGCCAGATTGCTCACGGCGATGGCGTGCTGGAAAGTGCCGGGACACTCGTTGCTGAGGCGGGCGAGGAGGGGATTGTTGATGTCGGCGAGTTCCACGAGAGTTACCGTAGATATGAAACCGAACACCTTCTCGACCAGGAACATCAGCACGTAGCCCATCGAGGTAAGGGCGGCGTTAATGGCCAGGAATATGAACATGAACTTGTTGAGACCCTCGAAAGAGCCGTTCATGAGCGTCTCCAGGGCCACATAAGCCACGATGTATGTAATGGCGACGTAGAGGGAGGTGCGCAGCAGCTCGGCGCGGCGACTGAGGACCCGCAGGGAATATACGGCCGCACAGCTTGCGGAGAACTGCAGGAAAATATATTCGAGAGCGAAGGCGGTAGTGGCGGCGCAGATTAGCGTCAGGCAGGCGCTGACCATCAGGGCGCAGCGGCCGTCGAAGAACACAATCATCAGAATCGGCACAATCATCATCGGAGCCATGTAGATTCCATGGGCCACGAAATAATTGAGCGCTATTCCGATGAGGAAGAAGAGCGTAACCAGCAGAAGAACGAAGAGCATTGCGCGGGGATTATTGAACATCTCCCGCTCGAAGAAGAAGAAATAGATCAGCATCGCGGCCATTACGAGGGCCACGAACACGAACTGCCCGGCCCATCGCAGGAACACAAGCTGACGGTCGGCGGTATGCTTCCGGGCCATCATGCTCTCGTAAGTCTGCAGGTTTGTATAGTCCTGGGATGTAATCACGGCGCCTTTGTCGATTATAGTCTGGCCCTGGAGGATTATGCCTCGGTCGGCGGTGAGAGTCAGGTACTCGTACTCGTAGTGCCGGCGGCTCTGGGCGTCGTTGCGGGTGTAGTTTGGCAGGAGGAGATTCTGCAGGGCGGCGCGGGCGAAATAGCGGTGGAGGGTCGTGTCGGTGATGGCCGAATCAAGATAGAGGTATGCGTCGCGAGGCGAAGTGAAGCTCGAAGTACCCATCTCGGAGAGCACATTCTGCTCGAGAATGCGTATGCGCGGAAGCCGTCCGGCGGCAATCTCGTCCTTGGTGCCTATGTCGACAACGCCGGAGGCATAGACGCGCCGGAGTTCGGCGCCGAGTCGGCGGGCGTTGGCACTTCCGGGGTCCGGGAGGCGGCTGATGATGGTGTCGATGAGGAGCTGGTTGACCTCATAGATTGGCACGAAGTGGTTGTCCAGGGTATCGCGTGCGGCCAGAATGGTCGCCGAATCCGGATGGACGGGGATATCGAAAGGCGCGATAAGTTTGGCGTAGTTCCACGGGCGCCCCTGCTGGTAGACGAACTGGTTCGATTCGGGATGAGGGTAGAACCATACGATTATGAAAACAGCGGCGGCGGCCGCGAGAATAGTCCTTACGAGAGAGCTTGCTGAAATCTTCATAGCGGGGATATTTCAAGTCAATTGACCCTGAGAGCGGTCTGAACACCGTTTATTTTCTTGGCATGGGATATGAGGTCCTGGACCACGAGGGTATCGCTGACGCGGACCCAGAGCTCGCAGTGGAACACGGCTCCGGAGGCCTCGACGTCGAGCTTGCGCATGTCGATGCCCAGGTGTGTGGAAATCATGGCCGTGAGTTCCTGGAGAATGCCGCGGCGGTCGATGCCCTCGATGTGGATGTGGGCCAGGAAGCGCTCGTCGGCGCTTTCCCAGCGGGTAGCCACGATGCGGGTGCCGTAGGTTGCCTTGAGAATCTGCGCCTTAGGGCAGTCGAGGGAATGGATTTCGACGTCGCCGTGATCGTTGACGAAGCCCATGACGTCGTCGCCTGGAATGGGCGAGCAGCAGTCCGAGAGCTTGAAGTTTGCGCCCTCGGGCCCGACGGTCAGCGAATAGACGGCCTTGGTGTCGACCGGGGGCCTGTCGGCCGGAGTGGTACCGTTCTCTCCCGGGGCCGGCGCGTCAGCGGAGAGGGATTTGACGCGGCCCATCTTGAGAATCTTCGAAAGGATGGTACGGGTGCGGCCCGGCTTGGCGTTTCCGAGAGCACGCCGGAGAATCTTCGGGAGATAATCGCCCAGGACAATCTCGCTTGCGCCGAGCTGATGGCAGAGGTCGTCGCGGTTGCCGACATGGAAAATGCCCTGCAGTTTCGTGATTACTATGTTGTTGTCCGGGAGGTCGTTGTCGGCAAGCCACTTTACCAGGATATCGTTGCCGGCGCTGATCAGAGGCTGTCGCTCGGCGCGCAGAGCCTTGCGCAGCCTGGTCTTGGCCTTGGCCGTGACCATGAATTTTTCCCATTCGGGCAGGGGGACCTGGGTTTTCGAGGTCAGGACCTCGACCTGGTCGCCGCTGCGGAGCTCATGCTGCAGGGGCACGAGCTTATGGTTGACCTTGCCGGCGATGCAGTGCATGCCGATTTCGCTGTGGAGGGCGAAGGCGAGGTCGAGGACAGTGGCACCGGCGGGAAGCGTCTGAATCTCGCCCGCGGGAGTGAAGACCACTATCTCCGATGAGAAAAGATTGAGCTTGAGGGTGCTGAGGAAGTCGATGGCGCTGGGCTCGGGGTTATCCAGGATGTCCTTGATTGTCTTGAGCCATGCGTTGAGCTCGCTCTCCTCGTCGCCCTCGCCGATTTTGTACTTCCAGTGAGCGGCGAAGCCCTTCTCGGCTATCTCGTCCATGCGCTCGGAGCGGATCTGGACCTCAATCCAGTTGCCGTCCGGGCCCATGACAGTGAGGTGCAGGGCCTGGTAGCCGTTGGCCTTGGGGGTGACAATCCAGTCGCGGGTACGGTTCGGGTGGAGCTGGTAGAGGTCGGTGATAGCGGAATAGATGCTCCAGCAAATCTTCTTCTCCTGGCTCTGGTCGTCGCACCTGAAGACAATGCGCATGGCGTAGAGATCGTAGATTTCCTCGAAAGGCAGGTGCTTTGACTCCATCTTCTTGTAGATGGAATAGACGGACTTGAGTCGGGCCTTGGCGGTATATTCGATGCCGAGGGAGTCGAGCTTCTGGCGGATGGGGGTGGCGAAATCAGTATAGACGGCCGTGCGCCGCGCCTCGGACTGGCGCACCTTATCGGCGATTTCCCTGTAGATTTCCGGATGCTCGTGCTTGAAGCTGAGGTCCTCGAGCTCGGTCTTGATGGAGAAGAGGCCGAGGCGGTGGGCCAGGGGGGCGTAGATATATAGAGTCTCGCCGGCAATCTTGTAGCGCTTGTTAGGAGCCATGCTTCCGAGGGTGCGCATGTTGTGGAGGCGGTCGGCCATCTTTATGAGGACAACACGTATATCCTCGCTCATGGTCAGCAGGAGCTTGCGGAAGTTCTCGGCCTGAACAGAAGCCTGGTCACCGAAAATGCCGCCGGAAATCTTGGTGAGCCCCTCGACGAGCTGAGCGATTTTCGGGCCGAAATGCTGCTCGATGTCCTCGACAGTATAGTCGGTGTCCTCGACGACGTCGTGGAGGAGGGCTGCGCAAATGCTTGTAGATCCCAGTCCAATCTCGCGGCTGCAAATGCGGGCCACGGCGATAGGGTGCATGATGTAAGGTTCGCCGGAGCGACGCCTTATACCTTTGTGGGCTTCGCGGGCAAACTTGAAAGCGCGCTCGATAATCTCGACTTTCTTGCGGTGGTTGCTGGCGAGGTACCCGTCCAGCAGCTCCCTGAAAGCCATGTCGATCATCAGCTCTTCATCTTTCTGAGACATACCGGTGTAGTAATCCATAAGCAGATTGGATGAAAAAATGCCAAATTAGCACAAATTTACATCAAGTCCGTCGAACCTCCAAAGCACAAAACACAAAAAATACTAAAAAAGAACGCGTGCGCGAATAAGGGCCAACCGCGGAGGAAAGAAAGTTGTTAAACTCGCAGGAAAAAATGAGGCGCCAAATTAGAAATAATTAATAAAGAAATTTTTCTTTAATCGCGTGCAGAATGAAAAAATATACTTATCTTTGCAGCGAAAAAGGAGCCGCATTCAGCGGCGCAATTACATAAGGACTAAAACATCAATAATCAATAATTTAATCAAGCATCAACCATGAGCAAGATTGAAGAAGTAAAGAAAGCCCGCCTGGCAGGCGTCGAGGCCGACCTTAAGAAATACGGCATCGAAGGCACCACCGAGGTACTCTACAACCCCTCCTACGACGAACTGTTCAAGCTGGAGACCCTTCCGAGCCTCGAAGGCTACGAAAAGGGCGTAGTATCTGAATTAGGCGCAGTAAACGTAATGACCGGCGTCTACACCGGCCGCTCTCCCAAGGACAAATTCATCGTACTCGACGAAAAGAGCAAGGACACCGTATGGTGGACCACCCCCGAATACAAGAACGATAACAAGCCCGCAAGCGAAGAGGCATGGAAAGCCTGCAAGGAACTCGCAATCAAGGAGCTCAGCAACAAGCGCCTGTTCGTAGTCGACGGTTTCTGCGGCGCCAACAAGGACACCCGCATGGCAGTCCGCTTCATCATGGAAGTAGCATGGCAGGCCCACTTCGTGACCAACATGTTCATCCGTCCGACC
>USGZ01000041.1 GCA_900554265.1 uncultured Porphyromonadaceae bacterium | reverse complement strand
TTGATTTCAGGTGCGGTATCATCGAATATGAGGGTACCGAACATGCGGGAATCTGTATAGCCGTTTGCATCCTTGGAATTCACGAACTCGTCGTATACCCACTGGTGAATGACATGGGCGTTGTTGGAAATCAGGGACGGGGGCTGGTTGCCGCGGGGGTCTCGCCATACACCGCTGTTTGACATGCCGGGATTGAAACCGGTATTGACGGGATCGCCGATGAATTGGAACTCGAGAACAGACTCATCATTATTCTCGGTAGCTACCCGGAAATTGTCGTTGAAATCGGCAACGAGGCTGTAACTTCCGTGAGTGCCGTTTATAACCTCGTCGAACAGCGCGGCAGCCTGGTCGTAATATGTCTCGTTTGAGCTTCCGTAGAGGGGTTCGATACCCGAACGGTACAGATAGCACTTGCCCAGCATGGCTGCAGCAGAGCCGCTGGTCACACGTCCGAGGTTATCGCCCTTCCAGTAGCCCTTGGCAGGCAGAAGAGACTTTGCCATCGCCAGGTCGGAGCAGATGAAGTCCCAGGCTTCCTCAGGAGTAGCCTGAGGCTTGTAGTCTTTGGAGTTCTTGGGGAATTCCGCCATCAGAGGTATGTTGCGGTAATTCATCAGCAGCCACCAGTGGGCGAAACCTCTGAGAAAATAGGCCTCGCCGAGGTAAGCGTTCTTCTGCTTTTCGTCCTCGAACTCTACGCCGGGAATTTTCTCGATCATCTGGCATGCCTGCGAAGCGGCCGTGTAGAACAGGGCGAAAGGCTCTACAAGAGTATACCATGACGAGGACATCTGCGAGGTATACTGACCGGGGACGCCGTAGTCGGTACGGTCGCTGCTCTCATCGCCGCGGTTGGCCATCAGGCGCGTAGCCTCTACGCCGAGGGCGCGGGGTGTCGTAAGATAGGCATATATGCCCTTTACGCCTTTGTCTACATTTTCAGGCGAAGTGTAGAAGGCTTCGACGTCCTGCTGGTTGGGGTTGACGGCGAGGTCATCGAACACGTCATCGCACGAGGTGATGCCCAGGGCGAGAGCCGTCAACAGTATCATATGTAATTTCTTCATTGTATCCTTGAGTTTAGAATGTGATGTTTATGCCGAAGTTATACGTACGGGCGTTAACTCGCGGTGCATCGTTCTGAAGACCGTCGACGCCGCGGTTAAACAGGGTGTTTGAACCGACTTCAGGATCGTACAGAGGATATTTCGTTATCGTGAACAGATTCTGGACGCTGGCATATATTCTTACATGCGACAGACAGCCAGTGCGTCGGAGCAGATTCTGCGGTATGGTATATCCCAGCTGTAGGTTCTTGCAGCGGAAATACGAGCCGTCCTCGATATAGAAGCTGCTCGGAAGGCTGTTGCCGCCTCCGTAGTTGTCCGTCTTGGCAATAGGTATACTTGTATCGGTATTGTCCGGACGCCATGCATTCATTGCGTCGACCAGGCAGTTGTTGTCGCTGTTGAAGTAGTACTGGTACTTGGCGGCGGCGAATATTTCGTTGCCGTGAGTGCCCTGGAAGAAGGCGGTGAAGTCCCAGTCTTTCCAGCCGAGATTGATGTTCAGGCCATAGGTGAAGTCAGGTGTCGGATTTCCGAGTACACGCTTGTCGGTGTCGCTGACTTCGGCGGCAGTCTTGGAGGTGCCGTCCTCTGCCATGAACAGGAAATCGCCGTTGCTGTCGATGCCTGCCACCTCATAGCCCCAGAACGTGCCGATAGGAAGGCCTTCCATGGTAATTGTCGGACGGTCGGAGAACTTGCTGCTCATGTGACTGCCGCGGATAGGTTTCACGCCGTTGCCGAGCTTGAGCACTTCGTTGTCGAGGAACGAGATATTTCCCGTAATGCCGATGTTCCAGTCACCGAAAGTCTTGCGGTAGCCGGCTGAGAGTTCCCAGCCGCGGTTGCGTACGGATGCCGTGTTGTAATAGGGGAGGTCGGAATTGTTGATAACAATAGTCTGGCCCGACGAAGGCAGGGATTCAAGAGGTGCGAGCAGGTCGTTGTTTCTCTTGTCGAAATATTCTACCGTGAAATCCAGAGAATTGTTGAGGAATGACATTTCAAGAGCTATGTTCTTGGATATCGATTTCTCCCAGGACAGGGTGGACTCTTTCAGCCAGGTAACAATCGCATTCTGACGCTTGTCGCCGAAAATTACCGGAACGGGACCATAGGCCAGCGACAGGAAAGAATACGGGTCGATGAAATTGGCGCCGAGTTCACCCCAGCTGGCGCGCAGTTTCAGCTTGCTGACAGACTGCGGAGTCAGCGGGAACCAGGGTTCGCTGTGGACATTCCATCCGACAGATACTGCCGGGAAATAACCTACACGGTGATTCTTGGCAAATTTCGACGATTCATCACGACGGATGCTGGCCGACAGGAGATAACGCCCGGCGAAAGCATAATTGGCTCGGCCGAAGAACGACAGCAGCGCCGAGTTCTGCTCGTCGGAGCCTATGGTACCGGCACCGTTATAGGTATTGATGGTAGAACCGCCCAGGTCATTGTTTCCGGAGGATATGGACATAAAGCGGTAGAACTCGCGCATCCAGCTGGTACCTAAGAGAACGTCGAAGTCGTGGTCTCCGAACGTACGGCGCCAGGTCAGAAGGTTGTCGAGGGTATAGTTGAAGTTGTGATATCTCGATTCATCCAGCGAAGTATAGGGCTGCCAGAAATTGGAATCGGGTGTGCCGTCCTCATTCCAGTACGAGGCATATTCGGGAGTATGGTTATAAGACCTGGAATTCAGGTAACTGCCTGCGAAATTGATTTTATATTTGATACCGCCCCAGATGTCGGCCTCTACTCCGATGTTGCCTGTAACGTCGACATTCTTGGTATAGGCGTCGCGGGCATACATTCCTGCAAGAGGATTGGTAATGTCGGAGTTGGTCAGGGAGTAACCCAGAGCCAGGGGTGTGGAGATATAGCGGCCCTGTTCGTCGGTAACGGGCACGGTAGGAATGAGGATACCGCGGCTCGAAGGTGCGGAACGTTTTTTCGTATGTGCCACAGACAGATTCTCGGTAATCAGGAAACGGCCGATACGGTAGGTGCCGTTGACACGCGCATTGTAACGCTGGTAGTCGGACTGGATGATGATACCTTCCTGGTCGGAATAGCCCAGACTGGTTGCGAATGTGGAATTCTCATTGCCACCCGACACCACGGCGCTCAGATTGTACATCGAGGCATTGCGGTAATAGATGTCCTGCCAGTCGGTACTGCGGTTGGGGTCGGTAGGATTGACATTCTCGGGGGCGCGCTCGAACGCCGGAGAGTTGTCGGCCACCATGTTGGCATATTCCCTCCACTGGCTTGCATTCATGAAGTCCAGTTTCTTAGAAGGAGTCTGGTATGTGTAAGTGGCATTGAGCTCGACCTTGGTCTTGCCGGCCTGGCCGTTCTTTGTAGTTACGAGAACGACACCGTTGGCGGCGCGGGAACCATAAATGGCTGCGGCGCTGCCGTCCTTCAGCACCTCGATGGATTTGATATCCGCAGGGTTGAGCGAATTGAGGCCGTTGTTGCTTATGGCGCCGTCAATAACATACAGCGGTTCTGTAGAGCCGAAAGTACCGGCACCGCGGATAAGTATGCTCACATTTGCGCCTGCCTCGCCACCGTCCTGAAGGACTTCCACGCCTGGAGCCTGGCCCAACAGAGCCGAAGCCACATTGCTTGTGACCTGCTTGGAAATCTCTTTTGCCGAAACCGACGAAACGGATGCGGTCATGCTGGACTTTTTCTGAACGCCATAGCCGACAACCACCACTTCATCAAGAGCGCTCGAGTTGCTCTCGAGAACCACATCGATAGCAGTACGTCCGTTTACGCTTTCTTCCTTGGTGGTAAAACCTATATAACTGAATTCCAGAGTACCGTTGGTGTCAACACTGATGCTGTAGCGGCCGTCCAGGTCGGTTACGGCACCGGTACCAGGCGTGTTTTTGTCGGATACCGAAGCACCGATCAGCGGTTCGCCTTCCGCATCGGTCACCGTTCCGGTAACCGTTATCCTCTGCGCCGAGGCCGCAAAGGCCATGAAGCAGCACAGAAGAAATGTGATAAGGTTTCTTGTCATGGTTTATTGATTTGTTGTTTTTAAGGTGTTATGAGATTATGTCTTCGCATAGGGTGCAGCTTTTCACGAGCATGCGGGGTATATGGAACGGACCCTTGAAGAGGTTGCCCTTGGCCGGCTGGGCCACCGTGCCGTCGCGGTGGAGATAGCCGAACCATTCGCCGTATTCCCAGTCGGGGAAGTGGGCGTAGGTCCAGTCGTGGATCATCTTGTGCATCTCCAGGTACTTGGGATTCCTGGTCGCCTCGTAGGCATAGAGCGTGGCGATGATGGCCTCGGTCTGGGGCCACCAGAATTTCATGTCCTGCGAGTAGTCCTGGCAGGGAAGATTCCGGCAGTCGCGGAAATTGATGATTCCTCCGAATTCCTTGTCCCAGCCCCATTCCCAGGACCAGTCGAGAATGGTGGTGGCCATGTCGACAAGGTGCTTGTCCCAGTTGCGGTGCTTGGCTTCCTCGAGGATGAACCAGGAGGTCTCGATGCAGTGGCCCGGATTGATGGTGCGTCCGCAGCCGGTGTCGATCAGGTCGCCTTCCGGCGTAACCGTCTCCAGCAGGGCCTTGAATTCCGGATGCATGAACAGGCGCAGCCGCTCGAGCGATTCCTCGATCTGGCGGTCCAGTTCGGGGTCCTGGATGGCTTCGCGGATGCGCGAGGCCGTGTTGATGAGAATCATCGTAATCGAGTGGCCGATTGCAGGCTGGGTCGGCAGATACTTGGGCTCGAGGATGCCGGGAGTGGCGATGAAGCGCCGGATGTCCTTGAAGAGCCTGAGAGCCTTGGCTGCATATTCGGGATCCTTGGCCGCTATCGAGTATTCGGCCATGGCTATGGCGGCGAAACATTCGGAGAACACGTAGCGGCGCTTGCGCAGCGGGGTGCCGTCGGCCTTGACCTCGAAGAACATGCGGCCGTCGGTGTCGAAACAATGGGCCTCGATGAAGTCGATGCAGCTCCTGGATGCCTCAAGCCATTCGGGATTGTTCTCGATATTGTTGTAGGCGAAGGCGGCGGTAAACCCGAAGCGCCCCTGGAACCATACGGACTTGGTGGTGTCGATCACGGTGCCGTCGCGGTCCACGCAGGTATAGACTCCTCCGTTTATTCTGTCGAGGCCGTTCTTCAGCCAGAAAGGCATGATGTCGTCTATCAGCCCCTGGCGGTAGGTCTTGGCACACTCGGCAAGATACTGTTTTTCACTCATCGCTCAGAATCATAATTTGTTGCAGCGTTCGAAAAAGCCGATTCTCTCCAGTTCGGCCTTCATGGCGGCCTCCTCGGCGTCAGTCATGTTGCGGAAGGGAGTGCGGTTCGGGCCCAGGTCGAGGCCGATGAGCTTCATTATGCGCTTGCCGCCTACGATGTTGCCGCGGTAGTTGCAGATTACGTTGATAACCTCCTGCGAGAAATTCTGCTTCTCGCGGGCAGTGGCGATGTCGCCCTTCTCCCAGGCCTCGATGATGCCGGTGAGCTCGCGGCCGTTGTAGTTGGTCGTGCCGCCGATTCCGCCCTGAGCGCCGCCCTGAGCCAGCGAAGGCAGGATGGTCTCGTCCTGGCCGTGGAGCATGTCGAACTTGCCGTCCTTATAGAGACGGCACTGGTTGTACTCGTAGAGGCTCTCGAAAGTGTACTTGATGCCGGCGAAGTTGGGGATGCGTCCGTCGACGGCCTTGAGAAGCTCTACCATGGGGAGATAGGCGCCGTTGAAGGCGGGGATATGATAGTAGTAGAACGGAAGCGAGGGAGCGGCGGAGGCGATTTCCTCGCAGTACTTCACCAGTTCTTCTACCCTGCCGATTTTCGGGAAGGGAGGTGCCATGGCGCCTATGCCCCATGCGCCGATTTTCTCGGCATGGCGGGCAAGGTCCGCACTTTCGCGAAGGCAGCAGCTGCCCACATGCACTATCACCTTGAAGCCCTCGGGCACGGCCTTGACCCACGCTTCGGCTACCTGCTTGCGCTCTTCGGGGGTGAGCATGTAGCCCTCGCCCGACGAGCCGTTGATGAACACGCCTTTCAGTCCGTTCTTCGCCAGCATGACGGCATAAGCCGGTATGGGCTCCAGATTGATGTCGCCGTTGGGATACATCGGCGTAAACGGAGCATCAATCAATCCTTTGATTTTTTCCATTGCGTATATATTATAATGAATTGTTGTTTGTCAGTCCTGCGAGACTCTGACCTTACCGATCAGTTTGCGGATTCTGCCGGCGCCGATTGCAGGCGCGTGCGGATCCTCGGGAAAGACTATGCAGTACTCCCCCGGATGAAGGTCTACGTAGAAGCGCGGAGCGTCGTCGCTCAGGGCGCAGTCGCCTTCCTCGCGGTATTCCTGAGTATAGTGCCCGATTTCATTCAGGGGCTTCCAGCCGATCCGCTCGTCGCCGCCCAGGAGGATATGGACGTCGATATACTTGCGGTGCATCTCGAGCGGCTGCGCTTCCGCGGCAACACCGTCGATTTCGAGATTCATTACGAAAACATCGTCGCCGTCGACTTCGACCTTTCCGAAGGGAAGCTGATTAAAGTCTGTTATTCTCACAAAATCGAACAGGGCTTTAAAGGCCTTGTGGAGGCGTTCGGCCCTTGCCGTGTTGTTTAGATTGCCTATTTCCATAGAATACGGTATTAAATCTGCGGCAAATTAACAAACATTTTTCCAATCTTGCAAATTTTATTGTAAATATTTTTATTAATTCAGCGATTATTTTTAAACATGCCCTTTAAACACGCTTCTGAAGGCCCTTGTTTTTAAAATTAACACTTCCTCTTTAACTAAAACAGCCAATTTTCAGTTTCCGGCCGCGTCGGCAATTATGAAGAATTTGCTACTTTTCAATTAAAAACGTCCATATTAATAAACTTTCCATTAAAATCTCGCCCTATTTATATAACAACCCACATCTATATGCTCGAATTTCAGGAATGCGACCGGACTCAGCCGCCTCCAATTCTTAATCAGAAGAATCCATGCTCCTAACCTTTGTAAAACGGCGGCTCAAAAATAAGGATGATTTATAAACATTCTGGAATCACTGAAATTTATATTTCTCGCCAACTATCGACAAAAACCTATCAAATAAATTAGACAATACAAAATTCTCTCACTTATTTTAATTGCATTTTGAAAATAATTTATTAACTTTGCATTATTTCCATAAAGAAAGAATACCATGGCCTTTTCATTACTCCCTGATACCGAACGAGGTTATAACAAGAAAAAAATAATCACTTCCTTCTTTTATAACCTCAATCTCACCATACCCGAACTGGCGAAAGAGCTCAACCTCAGCATCCCCACGGTGACCAAACTGGTCAACGAGATGGTCGAGGACGGTATCCTCAATGACTATGGCAAAAGCGACACCGGCGATTCCAAGGCCGGACGCAAACCCAGCACTTACGGCCTCAACCCCCACTCCGGGTATTTCCTGGGAATCGACATCAAGCGCAATCATGTGAATATAGGCCTGTGCAATTTCAACGGCGATATCGTCCGCCAGGACTTCGACATACCCCTCGGCGAGTCGCAGCCCATGGACGATATCAACGAAATATGCCAGATTGCCCTGAGCTTCATCAAATCCAGCGGCATCGACAAGTCCAAGATCATCAACGCCTGCGTGAATATCAGCGGCCGCGTCAACCCCTCCACGGGGTTCAGCTACAGCATGTTCAATTTCTCCGAAACGCCTATAGCCGATATATTCTCTGAAAAGATAGGAATCCCCGTCTGCATCGAGAACGATACCCGCTCTATGACTTACGGCGAATGCCTCAAAGGCTCTACAGTCAGCGGAGAAAAGAACTTCCTCTACGTCAACCTCGGCTGGGGGCTCGGACTCGGAATAGTGATAAACGGGGCCGTCTACGAAGGCAAGTCCGGTTTCGCCGGCGAAATCGGCCATATCAGCGCTTTCGACAACGAACTCCTCTGCCACTGCGGCAAAAAAGGATGCCTGGAGACAGAAGTTTCCGGCTTCGCCCTCCACAGGGAGCTGATCGCCAGAATCAAGGAAGGCAAAGTCTCCATCCTTTCCGCCAAAGTCGAGAAGAACGAACCCATTTCTCTGAACGACATCATCGAGGCCATCAACAACGAGGACTTCCTCTGCATCGACCTGCTCGAGGAAATAGGCGAAAAGCTCGGCAAGCAGCTCGCCAATATGATCAACATATTCAACCCCGAACTTGTCGTCATCGGCGGAACCCTCTCGGCCGCCGGCGACTACCTCATCCAGCCAATCAAGCAGGCCGTGAAGAAATACTCCCTCAAGCTCGTCAACAACGACAGCCGCATAGTCTGCTCGAAACTCCACGAAAAAGCCGGCATCATCGGCGCCTGCATGACCGCCCGCCGCCAGATGTTCGAACGCAACTGATTAAGAGCCGGTTCGACAATATATGTTAACCGCCAGGTCGCATAGCTTGAGGTGATTTTTGGTTTGCGAAGAAGGAGCGTAGCTGTAGCTACGTGACTGAAGAGCAGGACAAAAAGCGCCCAAGATATGCGCTCAGGGGCCATTATTCTTTTCGCAGATGCGGAACTGGTCGGCTTTTCCGTATTATATCTTGATAACCAATCGGATGAAGATATGGGTATCAAGCTCAGCAAGAGCCAGAGGCGACTGATAAAGCGGATGCTCGCTCCGTACCAAAAGCGGGCGAAGGTCAGTCTATCTCGGGTCTTTGTGGCCTTGGCTTACCTGGTAAAGACCGGCTGCCAATGGAAAATGCTGCCGGACTGTTTTCCAAAGCCAACCACCGTCTATTACCATTTTCGAAAATGGAGCGAAGCCGGCAAACCGATACGGATTCTGAAAATGCTCACCGGCCGCCGACGCAAATGTATGGGCCGGGAGCCACCGCCGACAGTCGCGGTAATCGACAGCCGGAGCGTGCGTTCGGCGCATGCCAGGTCGCAAAAATGGGCCACTGAATGTGGAGTGCGTCAAATCCAATTTCGGCACTTGTGAATTCAAGCCTTGTTCGGGTCGTTGGGTTGTTGAGCGTACAAATTCGTGGCTTGAAAATTACCGGCGCCTGTGCCGAAATTACG
>USGZ01000040.1 GCA_900554265.1 uncultured Porphyromonadaceae bacterium | reverse complement strand
GGTCCGGGTCGCGGGGAGTGCCGCCGGCGCCGGTAGTGCGCGAGCCGATGCGCGAAACCGTTCCGGACACCATGCGGATAACGTCCGTCAGCCGCGTCAGGTCTGTCACGCTTATGATGTTGGGAACGGAGCCGGGAGTGCCGTCGGAGGCGAAGCGCGTCAGGGCGCGCTTCATTGCCACGTTGGCCGGACTGGCGCCGATGGCGATTGCAATCTTGTAAGCGCTGCGGAACATTGGGTTCTGCTCAAGCCGATCAAGGGCCTCCTCCCAGCCCGGATCCGGGTCGCCGTCGCTGAGTATAATCACTGCCGGGCGCAGGAAGCGGCGGTTGCCGGCGGCGGCGAGGTCGGCCGTAAGCTGCGCGTCGAGCTTGTCCAGCGCGTCGGCCATGTTCGTGAGGCCGTGGGCCTTGACGGGCGTCCAGCTGTAGCTCAGCGCCGACACCGGCTGCGGCGTGCATACCTGGGCGCTGTCGCTGAAGGTTATGCAGCTCATGTAGATGTCGCCGTGGTCCTTGTTGGCCAGGCTTACGTCGCGGAGGATTTCGACAATCTCGGGCATGGTGCCGTTGACGCTCTCGATGCAGCCGTTGTAGTTCATGGAGCCGGAGCAGTCGATAAGGTAGTAGAGGTTCATGCGTCGGCGGACGCAGGGGCGCGGTCGGAGATTGTCGAGAGCCATGGTATCGTCGGGTAGGGAGAGTGAGTGTTATAGGGAGGGAAAAGCGGGTCAGCGCGGAACGTGGAGGGTGGCCTTGGTGCCTACGAAGTCTATTTCTATTCCGTCGCTGAAAATGATGGAGCTGCCCGGCTCGGTCTCGCAGGGATAGTCGCCGGGATAGCTGTAGTGCCAGGCCTCGTTGGTAAGGTTCTCGAGACCCAGTATGCGGCCCCGGTTGCGCGTGTTCATGCTCACGCACTGCCCTACCGGACGGAAGCCGCCCTCGAAGTAGAGTTTCTTGCCGGGAGTAAGATAGTAGCGCTCGCCGCCGGGGAATACGAGATAGGGCACGGGCCCGATTGGCGCGCCGCAGACGGGGCAGGTGCGGGGGACCTGCTCGTCGATTATGAAATCGTGCGCATCGTCGCCGCGGCCGGCTGGACAGGTTATGACCTTGGCGCGCAGGGAGGCCATGATTTCACGCCACTTGGTCGAACTGACACGCAGGCTGGGATTGACCAGCGCCTCGTGCGAGAACGACATCTCGAAGGCCTCCCGCAGCGCTGCCGGCATCTGAGGCCAGAATGCCGCCGAGTTGGGCTGCAGCTCGGGGTCCGGGCGGTTGCGGTCGTCGCGCCGGTCGTAGCAGAACACGGCGTCGGCGCCGAAAAGCTCGCTCTCGCGGTCGGTGGTAAGAAGGGAATTGGCCGCGTCCATGGTCAGCCGGCCCTCGAAGGGATGGTCAATCATGAAAATGCGGTAGAGGATGATGGCCACGGAGAAGCGGTCGCTCAGGCAGGTGGGCCGCTGGCCGGCGAGTACCTCGGGGGCCATGTAGCGCGGCTTGCCGCTGATGCCTCCGCCGCGGCCGTCAGGCACGATATTGTCCGTGTCGCAGATGAGCACGTCGCCCGTCATCGGGTCGAGGAAGAAATTGCCGTCGTTGATGTCCTGGAAGCAAAGGCCCTCCAGGTGCATGCGGCTGAAGCTGTCGGCCACGGTAAGCCCGGCGTTGATTTTGGCCATGTAGCTGCGCAGCCAGGCGTCGGGATTGCGGTCGATGCAGAAATAGTCGCCCATCTCGATGTACTGCGGCGGCCGCAGACGCATCAGGTAGCCGAAGGCGCCGTTGCGGGCGCGGACGGTAAGAAGTACGGGCCACAGAAAGACCGGAGAGGGTGTCATGTACTCGCTCCGGACTTTCATGCCGCCGTAGAAATTATTGCTTGTGATGAGTGCGGGCGCGGTGTACCACTTCAGGGCCAGCTCGACGCCCGATGAAGCCCTCACCTTATAGACCTCACCCTGCCCGCCGGCGCCCAGCAGGTCGACGACGGTCACGGTAGTGCCGTTGGCCATCCTGATGCGCGTCCCGGGAGAGAAAGTAGGCATTCTTTTTGAGGTGTTAGGTTTTATAGGTACGAGCGAGGGGTACGAGGTACGAGGGTTTTAGGCCTTGTCAATTATGAATTCCAAATTCTTCATTGCGCATTATGAATTATGCATTATGAATTATGCATTCTTCATTGCGTAGTGCGCATCAGTTCATTCCGGAAACCGCAACTTCGGGAGCGATTTTCGATACGAGGCCCTGGAGTACCTTGCCCGGACCGAGCTCTACGAATTCTGTGGCGCCGTCGGCAACCATGTTGCGCACGGTCTGCGTCCAGCGTACCGGGGAGGTGAGCTGGGCTACCAGATTGGCCTTGATCTCGATGGGGTCGGTATGGGGAAGTGCGTCGACGTTCTGGAACACGGGGCATACGGGAGCGTGTACCTCGACGGCTTCGATGGCCTTTGCGAGTTCAGCGCGGGCGGGTTCCATGCAGGGGCTGTGGAAGGCACCGCCGACCTTGAGTTTGAGGGCGCGCTTGGCACCGGCGGCCTTGAGCTGCTCGCAGGCGGCGTCGATGGCGGGAGTCTCGCCGGAAATCACAATCTGACCGGGGCAGTTATAGTTTGCGCATACTACCACGCCGTCGATTCCCTCGCAGACTTCCTCGACCTTCTCGTCGGGGAGGGCGATGATGGCGGCCATGGTGCTTTCGGTAAGCTCGCAGGCTTTCTGCATGGCGTTGGCGCGGGCGGCAACCAGGCGCAGTCCGTCGTCGAAGCTCAGGGCACCGGCGGCGACGAGGGCGGAGAATTCGCCCAGGGAGTGGCCGGCCACCATGTCGGGCTTGAAGTCTGCGCCGAGGCTCTTGGCCAGGATTACGCTGTGCAGGAAGATTGCCGGCTGGGTCACTTTGGTCTGGCGGAGGTCTTCGTCAGTGCCGGCGAACATGAGATCGGTTATGCGGAAACCCAGAATTTCATTTGCACGCTCAAAGAGGTCGTGGGCCTCCTTGTTGCTTTCGTACAGGTCCTTGCCCATTCCTACGTACTGGGCGCCCTGTCCGGGGAAAACGTAAGCTTTCATTTAACTGAAACTGAAATTTTTATAATTTGCCTAAAAAATCCGTGCAAAGTTAGGCATTTTCATCGAGTTTTCCTAACTTTACGCTTTCAAAAACCATCATACGCACATTAATATGATTTACAATACGACGACCTTGCTTTTCCTCGGCAATCTCCGCGGCTGGGAATGGATTATCATATTTCTCGCCATTCTCCTGCTCTTCGGCGGCAAGAAAATTCCCGAGCTGATGCGCGGCCTCGGCAAGGGCGTGCATTCCTTCCGCAAGGGTATGCAGGAAGCCAAGGACGAGATGAACAAGCCTTTGGACGACAAGGACAAGGACGCCTCCGCCGGCAGCTCCGCTTCATCCACCGCAATCAAGGACAACGGCACTCAGGGCAAAGACCGCAGCTGACCCCACCTCTGAATGGCCGAATCTGCGGAAATGTCCTTCTGGGACCACCTGGACGCCCTGCGCCGGGTGCTTGTGCGCGTCGCCGTCGTCGTGGGCGTGCTCGCTGTCGGCGCCTTCGTCGCCATGCCATGGATTTTCGACAACGTCATCATGGCGCCGGCGAGCGGCTCCTTCGTAACGTACCGGCTTTTCGACGCCATAGCCACCAAGACCGGATTCCCCGAGCTGGCCACAGATCCTTCCTTCCGGGTCGACATCGTCAGCATCGAGCTTTCATCGCAGCTGTTCATCCACCTGTCGGCATCGGCATGGACGGCCTTCCTCCTCGCTTTCCCCATAATCATCTATCTGCTCTGGGGCTTCGTGGCTCCCGGGCTGCATGAGAACGAGCGCCGCGGCGCCGGCCGTGCCTTCATCTTCGGCAACCTGATGTTCTTCGCCGGCGTCGCCGCGGGCTACTTCCTGGTCTTTCCGCTGGCTCTGCGCTTCCTGGCCGACTACCGCCTCAGCGAGGCTATCCGTCCTATCGTGAGCCTGGACAGCTACATGGACAATTTCTTCACCCTCCTTGTCGTGATGGGCGCGGTGTTCGAGCTGCCTCTGGTAGCATGGATGCTCGGCAAGATGGGAATCCTCCGGCGCTCGTTCTTCAAGAAATACCGCCGCCACGCCATCCTGGCTCTCCTGGTCCTGGCGGCTCTGATAACACCTACCGGCGACCCCTTCACGCTATTCATCGTCTTCCTCCCGATCTACGCACTCTGGGAAGCCGCCGCAATCCTCGTTCCACCGGCCGTACCCGAGCAGGCCGACTAACCTTCTCTCCTTCACCATGAAACGACACAAAGCAGGACTTCTCATCCGCATTCTCATCGCCATCGCCCTGGGCATCGGCGCCGGGTTCGTGTTCCCGGACTGGGCGGCGCGGCTCTTCGCCACCTTCAACGCAATCTTCAGCGCCTTCCTCGGCTTCATAATTCCCTTGCTTATAGTGGCCTTCGTCGCTCCGGCAATCGCCTTCATCGGCCGTAAGGCCGGAGCGATGCTCGGTGTGACAGTTCTGATCGCCTACCTTATGACCCTCGGCTCGGGCATGCTGGCCTACCTGGCCGGCTCGCTCTCCTTCCCGCCGATACTCCAGACCGGCGAGTACGCCGACGTCCTTGCCGCCTCCGCCTCCGCCGACCCGCAGCCGTTCTTCACCATCGAAATCCAGCCCCTCATGCCGGTGATGACGGCCCTCATCCTGGCCTTTGTCCTCGGCTTCGGCTGCGCCGTGGTCAGCCGCGCCGAAACCATGCGCACCTGGCTGGTCGACTTCCGCGACATCATCGAACTGGTGATCCTCAAGGTTATCGTACCCCTGCTGCCGCTCTACATCTTCGGCATCTTCCTGAGCATGACCGTGGCCGGCACCGTCGGCACCATCCTACTGACCTTCATTAAGATAATAGCGATTATCTTCGTGCTTCACGTCGGGTTGCTAATCGCCCAGTACTGCATCGCGGCGCTGTTCTCCCGCCGCAATCCCTTCAAGGCCCTGTGGACCATGATGCCGGCCTATTTCACCGCCCTCGGCACCCAGAGCTCAGCCGCCACCATCCCCGTAACGCTCGAGCGAACCAAGAAGATGGGCGTAGACGCCAACGTGGCCGGCTTCGTCGTTCCCCTGTGCGCCACCATCCACATGAGTGGAAGCACCCTGAAGATTGTGAGCTGCGCCCTGGCCCTGATGATAGTCCACGGCATGCCTTACGACGCCATGACCTTCCTGGGTTTCACGGCCATGCTCGGCATAACCATCGTGGCGGCTCCCGGCGTTCCCGGCGGCGCAATCATGGCCTCGCTGGGCATTCTGACCTCCATCCTCGGTTTCTCCGAGGCCGACAACGCAATGATGATTGCCCTCTATATCGCCATGGACTCCTTCGGCACGGCCTGCAACATCACCGGCGACGGCGCCATCGCCCAGATTGTAGAGCGCATCTTCCCCCAGAAGCACCCGGCAGTAGCCTGAAATTGAGTTATAATCTGCGAAGCCTAAATAAATATCCCCCTACAAGCGAAGGCTGAAAGCCGGAGCGCAAAGGAGGTCGGGAGCTCTGTCTCCCGACACCTTCGCAGGCAGCAGTAATTTATTGGTACTCAGGCGAAGTGTCGGAACTCGGAGGTCCCGACCTCCTTTGCGAGGCTTCGCCGCTTGTCGGTCTCGAATATCAGGGACTACCTGAAATCAACACCACAAAAGCAATCCTTTAAAATACTTTTAATAAACTTTCGTATAGGTCTCTTTTTCGCCACTGCGTAAAACTATAGTTAGCGTGCTTTCTGTAATAGATTCAATGGGAAACCTCGTTGTACCAATCTGCAAAACCCTATTATCCGTTATTAACCAATTTTCTCTTTGGGACGCCGTAGTGCCAAAAATCTCGGCCTCAAATTCACATGATTTATCTGCCTTAAAAATCCTTACTTTCTTAAACCCTCGTCCATGATCAATTATCCATTTCCCAACCAAGAGCCTTTCACATTGTTGTTTGGTTAACGCATGTGCGGCAGAGTGCGAGCCTGAAGAGTAACCGTTCGAATCACAAATATCTTCCCACTGTCCATTTGTGCTGTTTTTTCCAAGATACGCGTTTCCACCATTCCATCCTAATGATGCATATTTATTCGGAGCTATAATTTGACCATGGATATTTATTGCCCCCCATAAGCCATTTTTCTTCACTTTAAAATAGCCACCATCAGGATGACCGGATTCTTCAATAAAGTAAATTGTATCATATCCCTGTGATATAGAGATAAGTTCACGACCCTCCTTATTTACGACTCCTTCACAGCCATTTTTCTCCACCTTAAAATAGCCTCCACCTGGAAATTCCGAATAAAAATGATAACATATAAATTTGTAACCCTGTGAACGCGGAATAATCACAGTGCCATAAATACTCTCGGCTCCTTGATATCCATTATGGATACTTTTAACCCATTTAAATCCATCATCTTCTTGGTAAACGTAAAACCCAATTTGGTTCTCATAATAACTATTGATAATGGTGGCATAAACCGAGCCCAATCCACAGAATAAAAATAGAGCAACTAATATTATCTTCTTCATAAATTTTTTGCCGCGGTCTTCCTCTCGTTGGCAATTCTGATATTATACAAGAAAAGCGTAGGAATCTGTATCTGTTGACCGTCCTGCTGCTTGAGGCTTCTGGCATTGCCTTTCCAAAGTCGGACGGCAACGAGAAGCCCTACGCTTGTATATGCAACGAGAGCATACAACTGAGCATTCCTCACTGAATGCTAAGCCGATGCAGATATTACATATCCGCGGGCATTAATCGTTGCTCAATCCTTGACTTTGGAGTGAAATCTGCCAGAATTTCAAGCAGTCAAGAATCAGCGCGGATAAACGCTTTTCATTATGTCGCTACATCCGCCCTCAACCCCATAAACGGGGCTTCAAACGGTCTGCGATGCAAAATTCGCAAGAATTCCTAACATTTCCAAATATTTTTGAATAAAATTTTTGGAAAGAAACTGACATCCCCGCTTACCCTATCACCGAGCAGATTGTGCGGTGCGGGACGGCCGGAGCCGCGGCGGCAAGCGTCGCTATGAGGCGGTCGCGGCTCTCCAGGGGCGTGCGCCCGGCTTTGGCTATGGCCTCGCCGTAGAGGAACTCCGGCGCCGCATAACGCGCCAGGCCCCAGCCGTAGGGCCGCCCCGATGCCGTGGTCGGGTACTCGAAATCGGCGATTACCAGCCGGCCGCCCATCTGCAGACGCGCCAGCATGGCATCCAGGGCGCTGCCGGCGCGGGCCCCACTGCCGCGGGCCATGCGCCCCAGCCCGAGGACATCGACGGGCTCGTCGGCGCGGCGGCGGCGCGGGCGCCCTATCCCGAGCATATTCTTCAGGTCCGACGAGAGCACGCTGCCCTCGCCGCTGATTATGCGCAGCAACTCGGCGTCCGAAAGGTCGCCCAGGGCCTCCACCGGCGTTTCCGAAAGGGGCGTCAGCATCCGACGGTAGTTGATGTAGTCCGCCAGGCAGTCCAGGCGCAGATAGGCGGCTTTGCCCTTGAAGAACTTGCCGTAAGCAACTCTTCCCCGGCGGATTACCGGACCTTTCCATTCCCAGGGACCGTCGGCCTCGTCGGTGAACCACAGCGCGGGGTCGGCCATGGCCTGAACGGAATATCCGGGCACGGTGCCGCGGAAAAAAGGCAGCACCCCCAGGGCCAGCACCGCCTGCTCGAGGTCCGCGGCGCTGCGCAAAGGCAATTTCAGAGTTTCCTTGTCCATAACTTATTAAGCCGCAGGTCCGGCGAACAGGCCTGTCCGGCACATTCTTATAACGCTAATAACAATCTTTTAATATAGGTTGACACGGCATTCTGAAGAATTTTATTAACTTTGCGGCAAAATCCGTATAAACAACCAACGATAACAAACGTTATGAGCAAAGAAAAGAAATTCTTGACTTGCGACGGTAATCAGGCGGCGGCACATGTAAGCTACATGTTCACCGAAGTCGCTGCGATTTACCCCATTACCCCCTCGTCGACTATGGCTGAATATGTCGACGAATGGTCGGCAGCAGGACGCAAGAATATTTTTGGCGAGACCGTTCTCGTCCAGGAAATGCAATCTGAAGGTGGCGCCGCCGGTGCCGTTCACGGCTCACTCCAGGCAGGTGCCCTTACCACTACCTACACCGCATCGCAGGGTCTTCTGCTGATGATTCCGAACATGTACAAAATCGCCGGCGAGCTTCTGCCCTCGGTTTTCCATGTTTCCGCACGTACCATCGCCAGCCACGCTCTCTCGATTTTCGGCGACCATCAGGACGTGATGTCCGTACGGCAGACCGGCTTCGCAATGCTGGCCGAAGGTTCCGTCCAGGAAGTGATGGACCTCGCCGGCGTAGCTCACCTGGCCACAATAAGCAGCAGCGTGCCTTTCGTGAATTTCTTCGACGGTTTCCGTACCAGCCATGAGATTCAGAAAATCGAGGCCCTGAGCGAGGACGACCTCGCTCCCCTGCTGGACCGCAAGGCCCTGGCCGATTTCCGCGCCCGTGCCCTGACGCCCCAGAAGCCCGTGGCACGCGGCCTGGCCGAGAACGGCGACGTTTTCTTCCAGCACCGTGAGGCCTGCAACAAGCACTACGACGCCGTTCCCGAAATCGTAGAGAACTACATGGCCAAAATCTCCGACATCACCGGCCGCGAATACCACCTGTTCAACTACTACGGCGCCAAGGATGCCGACCGCCTCATCATCGCCATGGGTTCCGTGACCCAGGCCATCGAGGAAGCCGTCGACAGCCTCATCGCCAAGGGCGAGAAGGTAGGTCTGGTTTCCGTTCACCTGTTCCGTCCCTTCTCCGTAAAGCACCTGATGGCCGCTATTCCCTCGACCGTGAAGCGCATCGCCGTGCTGGACCGCACCAAGGAACCCGGCTCCCAAGGAGAACCGCTCCACCAGGACATCATCCAGGCCCTCTTCGACGCCCAAGCCAACGGCACGCTGCCCTTCACCAACGGCATGCCCAAGGTGGTAGGCGGACGCTACGGCCTCTCCTCCAAGGAATTCACCCCCGCCATGGTCAAGGGCGTCTATGACAACCTGGCTCTGGACACTCCCAAGAATCATTTCACCATCGGCATTAACGACGACGTACTGGGCACCAGCCTCCCGTATGATGAAGATTATTCCACGGAAGCGGACGACGTGACGCGGGCCATGTTCTTCGGCCTCGGCTCCGACGGCACCGTGGGCGCCAACAAGAACTCCAT
>USGZ01000039.1 GCA_900554265.1 uncultured Porphyromonadaceae bacterium | reverse complement strand
GGCTTCGTAAGTGGTGCCGGCGCTGAGATGCTCGATGCGCGCGGTGAACGCGCCGCCGCTGTGCGTTATGTTGGCCTCCGGAACAGTTATCCACTCGCTGTCGCCCTGCAGGCGGTACTGGGCGCCGTTTTCGGCTCCGGCCTCGGCCTGTCCGTAGATCCAGCCTACGTTGGTCCACGCGTCGAAGGCCACGGTCCGCACGCTTTCCTGGACAACTTCGACGTAGAGCGTCCATTCCTCGACGTGTCCGAAGACTTCGACCCTGAGAGTTACGGGGCGCCGGCAGTCCAGCGTGCCTCCCTCGGCGATGTCCGGGGTGATGACGGAGCCCTCGTTGGCGAGCTTGGCGCGGACAACCTTCACCTTCGTCAGGTCCTGGCCCTGACGCACCTGGACCACGATGCGGCGTCCGGGCACGTCGATCACGCTCTGTCCGATCTGGCCCTCGACCTCGAAGTAGCGCTCGATGGTCTGCGTGGCCTTGATGGTCCATACGTAGTCCTGGTAGAGGCGCAGGGTGACGCGCAGCGGCGCGCTCAGGTCGACCGGCTCGCCGAAGATATCGTCCAGCAGCTCGGCGCCCGGGGTAATCGAATAGCTGGCCACGCGGGCGGCGTAGATGTCGACGCTCTCGTCCAGTGGCACGGCGACGGTGCGCGTGGCCGAGTCGATGCTGGTGCCGCCCTCCTGCCCGAGCACCTCGAAGCTTACGAAGTTGGGCTGTATGTAGGGGTAGGGGATGTCGTTGTGGATGCATCCGGCCAGGGCCAGCATGGCGGCCGCCAGAAGCGGCAGGATGGCCAGGCCCCGCGTGCCGTAGTGTTTGTGCGTGGTTCGTCCTTGCTTTGCCATAATCTCAGATTACGACCATCAGGCCGAAGTTGATGTTGAAAAGATTGAAGCGGAAATTGGCGCCGGAGGTGAAGCGGCTGCCTTCCTCGACTCCGTCCGTAATCTGCTTCTCGTGGCGCATCTTCAGGCCGAAGACGCCGAAGGAAACATTGAAGGACACATATTCCTGGATGAACACGCAGACTCCGGGGCTGAAATTCAGAGCCGCCTGGGTTGTGGTGGTGCGGGTGTCGCGCGGCTGGTCGTTGTAGAGGCGCTTGAAGCGCGACGAGCCGCCGGAAAACTCCAGGTCCACCTGGTTGAAGATGCCGAAGCGGGCGTTGTGGTCCAGACCGATGTAGTTGCGGTAGAAGGCCGCCACGCCGAAGCTCTGCTGATAGTAGCTCACGTCGCGCAGCGTGAAGTTCAGGTCCTCGTCGAAGTCCACGGCCAGGCGCCCCAGGTCGGCGATGCCGCGTGTGTAGTTGAAGCGGAGGCCGACGGCCTGGTTGTTCCTTATATAATAGCTGATGTACGGTTTCACGGAATACTGCTTGCCCTTGAAGTTCACGTCCTTGAGTACGGACAGCACCTGGACGTCCTCGGTGTTGAGCTCGCCGTAGCTCGCCGTGATGCCGAAACCCCACTTGTTCTGCGGGATGAATATGTAGTTCACCAGTCCTCGGTCGAAGCGGCCGAAATTGCGCTCCGGGATAATGAAGTCTACGGTGTCGCCGTCGATAATCACCTGCTCGGGAACTTCGGCTACGCGGTCTTTCTTGCGTACTATCGTCTGCGCGGCGCCGGCCAGCACCGCGAATAAGAGAATTGTCAGCAGAAGGGCGCGTCTCATATGTAGAACATCACGCCGAAGGTGATGGAGAAGAGGTTGATTTTAAAGTTGGCGTGCCTGGTGTCGGTCGTGGCCGTGTAAATCTGGTCCGTGATGGCGCGGGTATGCGTATAGCCGAAGCCGAGGACCCCGACATTCACTTCGATGGCCGAGTAGTTGTTCAGGAAAACGCACATGCCCGGCGCCAGGCCGATGTTGAAGTCGAAATGACGCTGGTAGGTGCCGGTAAGGTCGTAGCCCGACCCGCTGCATAGCTTGCTCTGGCCGCCGCCGAATTCCAGCTGAGCCTCGGCGAACATGCCGAAGCGCGTGTTGCGTCCCAGGCTGAAATAGCTACGGAAGAGCGCCGTGCCGTTGTAGCTGTGCGAGATGCTGTAGATGTTGTCGAAATCGTAGTTCGTCTCCGAGTCCAGCACGATGTCGCCGCTGTTGACGCGGGCGCGGGTGCGGCTGTAGGAGAAGCGGCCGCCGGCGGCGAGATTGTCCTTGAAGGCGAAAAGAACCGTAGGACTGACCTTGAAAGTATAGGTGTCGCCGTTCAGACTCTCGAATATCAGGAACTGGTAGTTGTCCTGGTCGCTCTGGGTGTAGCTTACGCTGACGCCGGTAATCCATGCGCCTCTGGGCACGAAGTTCACCCCGTCGAGATTGCGGCGGAAAGTGTCCTGCGCCGATGCGCCGGCAGCTCCTGCCGCCAGCAGCACAGTCATTATCATCACCCGCAGCAGGCGGTATATGGGTTTGAAACGCGTTTTCAATTTTTTGGCATGGCTTGTTCCGGCTTGCGGGAACTACAAACTCGGGCCAAAGTTACGCAAAATTACTTAAACTACCAAAAAACACTTTGCGCGCAACGCGCTTAAGGCTCCTTAAGGGTCCTTAAGGGTCCTGAGGTCATTAGGGTCATTAGAGTCTTTAGGGACCTTAAGGACCTTAGAGTCTTTAAAGACCTTAGATACCCTTTATTTCAACAGCAAAAAAACGAGCCCCGCAGGGGGCCCGTTTTTTTGCTGGGGAGAGTGTGTTATTTCTTAGCCTGCGATGCTTTCCATTCGGAGGCGTATTCTTCGAGAATCTGGCGGATGTACTTGCCGATCTTGACGTAGTCGGCCTCGTTGAGGTTGGCCAGCGATACGCGGATGCTCCACTTCGGGCCGTCGAAACCGTCGCCGTTGAGAACCACGGCTCCTGTCTCGCTGGCCAGACGGAATACCGCCGACAGCGGATTGTAGTTCGCGTTGATATAGTCCGCGAAGTCCTTGCCGTAGAGTTCCTTGGCCCATACCATCAGGTCGATTTCGGAGTAGTAGTCCGCGCGCAGCGGGTCGTCCGGCATCCTGAAGCCGAAGTTCGTCCACAGGGCATCGTAGCGGTCGTGGATGAGCTTGATCATCCTGTCGTGGTATACTTCCTCCTTGTCCAGCAGGGACCCCAGGGCCATGAGCGACATCTGGATCTGCTGCGGGGTAGAGAGGCCGGCGGTGTGATTGAGGGCGATCAGGCGGCTTTCGGCAACCATGCGGTCGATGAATTTAAGCCCGGGAACGTCGAGGGTCAGCGACTGGTAGCGGGTATTGAGGGCGTCCTTCTTGTCCTGGGGCAGCTCGGCGATAAGCTTGTCGAATACATTGTTTTCCGCCACGGCGCTTACCGAGAGACGCCAGCCGGTGGCTCCGTAGTACTTGGAGAAGGAGTAGCAGGACATTGCGTTGAAGGGAAGGTCGGCGATGAGCGAACGGTAGCCCCTTACGAAAGTGCCGTAGACGTCGTCCGTAAGAATCATCAGGTTCGGGTTGGCCTTTACGGCTTCCTGGATGGCCTCTACGGTCTTGCGGTCGATGGCATAGCTCGGCGGGTTCGAGGGATTGGTGACGAACAGCATCTTGTACTTCGGGTCCTTGAGCTTGGCGATGTCGGCCGGGTCGTACTGCCAGGTGTGGATGCCTTCGGGAGTCATCACGTCGGCGCGCACGTTAAGAACCGTGTAGTCGAATTCGCTGAGCTGGGGAATCTCGATGTAGGGCGTGAATACCGGCACCATCAGAGCTATCGAATCGCCTTTCTGGAGCAGGAAGTTCTGCTTGAGGACCTCGAAGCTGTAGACCATGCCTGCCGTGGAGCCCTCTACGGCGAAGAGGTCGAATTTGACGCCTTCGGGTGGATTCTGGGCGCAAATCGCCCAGTCGAGGAATTTGCGGGTGATGGTCTCCGTGTACTCCAGGATTCGGGGTGGGGTGGGATAGTGGTCGCCCGTGATGCCGTCGGCCCATTCGTAGATGAGGTCGTCGGCGTCGGCGGAGAGCTCGGTCAGGGCGTACTCGTAGGAGCGGCGCAGGAAGCCGACGCCGGGCGTGGCCGAGTTTTCGCGCATCCAGGTCTCGAAGCGTACGGAAATACCCTCCTTCTGAGGTACGCCGGCAATGCCTTCGGGCATCTCGAAATCGCGGGAGCATTCCTCCATCGCGAACTGTCCCAGGGCGAAGAACGCGCGGCGCGCCTCGATGGCTATCCAGTTGGGGTTGCCGCGCCCGGCGTTGAGCAGGGTGTAGGCGGCGCTCTTCACTTTTTCGTCGGCGGCGGCTATGATGCGTCCCTTGAGTTCGAAGGGCGAGAGTTTGTTGAGTTCCGCATCGAGCTGCGGATTGTTCAGTTTATCCATTTTTAGGGTAGTATGTTTATGTGTTTATGTCGGTTAAGCAAATACGAGAACCATAACCACAGCGAACAGAATCAGCAGCGTGTTGCCGATGGCGTAGGTGATTGCATATCCCATGCCGGGGACGGAAGAATGCAGCGATTCCTCGACGGCGCCCAGGGCGGCGGTAGTGGTGCGACTGCCGGCCACGCAGCCCAGGGCCGTGCCGGCGCGGAACTTGAAGACATAGCGGGCCAGGAAGATGCCTATTATCAGTGGTATCGAAGTGGCCAGGGCGCCCCATACGAGTATCATCCATCCTACCTGCTCGAAGCCGGCTACGAAGTGCGGGCCGCACTGCAGGCCTACGCAGGCAATGAACATATTCAGGCCCAGTTCGCGGAAAATCCATACCGCCGGCTGCGGTATCTGGCCGTAGTTGGGGCGCTTGCTGTGCCACCAGCCGAAAATCAGGCCCATGATCAGGGCGCCTCCCGAGGTCGTCAGCGTAACGGGAACGGAGCCTGCCTTGAACGACAGCACGCCGATGATGCCGCCGATGAGGATGCCCAGCGAAACGAAGATGATGTCCGTGGCGTTGGTCTGGTTCTCGGCAAGGCCGATGGCCTTGGCCGCGGTGGCCACGTCGTAAGGCTTACCTACAAGAGTGATGTAGTCGCCGCCGTCGATTATGGTGTTCTCGCGGACGGGAACGTTGATGCTCTGCGAGCGCTTGATTTCGCGGATGCTGACCCCGTGCATGAAAGGCTGCGCCAGCAGTTCCCCGACGGTCTTGCCGTCGACGGTCTTGCTGCGGGCCATTACCGGCGTTACCCTGATTGGGAACTGGAGCAGCTGCGGGTCGATTAATTCCTCGCCTATCCAGTTCTCCTCGCCGACGATGAACTCGCGGCGTCCGCTGAGAACAACCTCGTCGCCGGGATAGATCATCTGCGAGGGTGCGGGTGTGTCGACTATGGTGCCGTTGTGGCGGATGCGGTCCACGAAGATGCGCCGTCCCTGACCGGCGACATAGGCCTCAAGTTCGGAAACCTTGCGCCCTTTGTCGGTGAACCAGGCATTGGCGGCCTTGTAGACGCGGAAGGATACATCGCGGCGCGAGGAATCGTAGCCGGGCTGGTCGGTGAGGCTCTGGCCCATTTCGGCTTCTTCCTCCACGCAGTCCTGGCGGCATTTCTTCATGCCTCCCATCAGCACCGGACCAAGGTAGGCCACAATCCAGGCCGAGCCCGCAGTGCCGAATACGTAGGTCACCGCGTAGATTACGGGAATCACATTGCTTTCGGCGGCTTTCTGAGCGGCGTCCATGCTCAGGCCCGCGATTGTCTCCTGGCCTACGCCGATGGCGGCGGAAATGGTCTGCGCGCCCGCGTAGAGCCCTACGGCCTCGCCGGCGTTGTAGCCTGCGATTTTAGCGCACAGCCAGGTGATGGCCAGGCAGACCACGCACATGATTGCGGCGAATAATACCTGCGGCAGCCCGGTTTTCTTGAACGAGCGGAAGAACTGCGGCCCTACGCTGTAGCCGATGGCGAACAGGAATAGCAGGAAAAACGCGTTCTTAAGCGGTGGTAGAATCTTGACTTCGGGAAAAAGGATACCCAGCACCACGCCGACAAGAAGAACACTCGTAACCGTGCCCAGAGTCAGCATCCTGTATTTCAGTTTCCCGATCAGAAAGCCCAGCAGCAGCGTGGCGAACAGCAGCATCGCCGGGTTCTGAACAAAAAAATTGCTAATTTCGTGCCACATAGAGAGAGACAGTCTTTGATACTTGAATTAATATGGATTGAGGAACCTGCGCCGGCACTCCGGCGCGGCGTAAGCGCTTTGATTTTCTAACACTGCAGGCGGCTCAAATGTTGTCGTCGTGTCTTTTTCGGTCCGCCCGCATGTGGCAATAAGAAAGACGGACTCCCCTTGCGGGAAATCCGTCCTCATGCATTATGCCCTGGTATGGCGTCCTGACTCAGCGGACGATAATCTTGCTTGTACGGCTGCCCTGGCGTCTGATGTAGATGCCCGGGGTGAGAGTATCGGCGCTGACCGCTATGCCCTGCAGATTGAAGTATTCCGCGGGGGCTGTGGTGATGTCTGCGGTGATGTCCTCGATGCCCGTGGTGGTGTCCTGGGCGTGGGCGAATTTGAACCAGCCCTGCTTGCGGTAGTTGGCCAGCGTCCCTTCGGGAACGGTGGCTACGGCATTGTCCAGAACGGTCTGGTTGAAGATTCCGGCATCCTCAGGTTTGGTTGTCGGAGCTCCGATCTGATAGAATGTCGGCGGTGTCGTCGGTTTGAATTCTATTTCGCTGATTGCATCCGAACCTGCGAATACATTCATGCCAAATTGCTTTACCGAACTGCCGATTACAACGTTCTCGAGGTTTTTGCAGTTTCCGAATGCATACTGACTCAGATATGTGACATTGTCGGAAATGACCACCGATTTGAGGCTGCTGCATCCCTGGAAGGCATATTGACCGATGTTTGTGATATAGTCGGGAATGATTGCGTTCTCCAGCGATGTGCAATTGGAAAAGCAATTGTCCGGTATTTCCGTCAGGCCCGGCATGTCGGGAATCTCGGTCAGTTTGCTGCAGTTTTTGAAGGAGATCGTGGTAACCGTCGCGGGGATGTCGATAGTCTCGACGGCCGAACCGATGAACAGATTGTTAAGGTCGGTGAGGGTCGGAGGAATCACGACTTCTGAAAGCGGACAGTTCGCGAAAGGAGTGCCGGAATTGAGCTTTCCGCTGACGAAGTATTTCATTCCTTCCGAGAATACGATTTTGGAGAGCTTGGGGCAGTCAGCGAATATATTGTCGCCGACGCGGTCAAATTCCTGCGTTCGATAAGGGTTCGATGATTCTAATACCTTGTAATCTTTTTCGCCAAATCTCGAAGGGAAGGTGTTCGGGAATGTAACGGAAGTGATGGTCTGATTTCCTTTGAAGGCTTCCGCGGCTATTCCCAGCACTTTCAGTTCCTGACCGTTGTAGGAAACCGTTGCCGGGATTACCAGGTCCGTGCCTGTGTAGTCGGGATTCGCGGCGACGATGCATCCGCCTTCTATGGGTATGTGTATCATTTGACCGTTTTCGAAGACCGAGTTTCCTCCTACGTAGTAATTCGTACCGTCGAAGAACTGGTATTTGAGTTCTCCCGAAGTGAAGTAGGTGGGCTCCGGCAAGTCGGCCGCCAGGACGCATGTGGCCGGGAGAAGGAGCAGTAAGGTGAGTAATAGTTTCCTCATAATACTTTGGGTTGGTGTGAGATGATTGTTGTTTAGTAATTTTGTAGGATAGACATATGCGGATATTTTGCTCCGGCAATATGGGACTGCAAATATAAATATTAGTTAACAAATTACCCCCCCGAAACGTTAAATAAGATTAAATGTGATTATTTGGTATGGAAAGACAAAAATCGCACAGCACAGCACAATGGAGCTCGGGGGCGTCCTATCCCGACTCTTAATGTCTTGTTTTTATGGCTCAAAAATAGTAAAACTTCGGTAAACCCGCAAAATTTCACCCTGCAAACTACGATAATGGGGCATATTTGGGGTGTGCGTACTGCGATAAACCGAAATTCCGACTGAAAGCTTGTTCATCTGAGAATCTTCGCAATCACTCCCGACTCGAAGCCGCGGGCCAGGAGGAAGCGGTATAGTCTGGTCCGGATGGCGGGGTCGCGCGGGTCTATGCCCTCGCGCAGGCGCGAGGCGAGCAGACGCCGGGCGGTGGCCTCGTACTCGTCAGGGTCTATTTCCGCAAGATTCTCCGCAATCACGTCCTGCGTAATGCCGCGCCGGCGCAGCTCGGCGGCGATTTTGACGCGCCCCCAGCGGCTGAAGGCGAAGCGGTCGCGCACGAAGGCGCGAGCGAAGCGGCGGTCGTCGACGAAGCGGCGGCTTTCGAGGCTGTCGAGTATCTTCTCGGCATCGGAGGCGCCGATTCTCCATTGGCGCAGTTTCAACTCCAGCTCGCGGCGGCAGCGCTCGGCCTTGACGCAGAGAGTTTCGAGCCGCAGCAATGCCTCCCGGGGCGAAATTTCTTTCGGAGCGCTTCTCATCTGGCAGGTCGGATGGCGCGGGCATAGCGGTAGTTGCCGCGATAGTCGCGCAGGATGTCGATGCCGGTATAGCCTTCGTCCTCGAGCAGGTTTCTCATCTCCTCGGGAAAGCGGCTGTTGATTTCAAAGTAGAGCCGCCCGCCGGGCGCGAGGGCCGTCAGCGCATATCGGACTATGGCGCGATAGAAGCGCAGCGGGTCGGAGTCCGGCACGAACAGCGCCGACGCCGGTTCGCAGTCGGCCACGCGCACGTCCATCGCCGCCCGCTCGCTTTCGGCGATATAGGGCGGATTGCTGACGATGATGTCGTAGCTCCCCGGCGCCGGAACGGCTTTGAAAATATCCTGAAGCTCGAACCGCACCGACGGCGCCAGGGCCTTGCCGTTCGCTTTCGCCAGCGCCAGGGCGCCGGAGCTGAAATCCATGCCCGTAATGCGGGCGAAGGGCAGTGCGCGGGCCAGGGCGATGGCAATGCAGCCTCTGCCGGTGCCTATGTCCAGAACCCGCAGGTCGCTGCGGCCGTTGGCGTCGTCGACTATCAGGTCCACAAGCCCCTCGGTCTCGAAGCGCGGAATCAGTACCGCCGGCGAAACCTCGAAACTCATGCCCATGAATGCCGCGCGCCCTACGGCGTACTGCACCGGGCAACCGCCGGCGATGCGCCCTGCGACGGCCTCTATGCGTTGCCGCATGAAGGGCGTGATGGTGCGGTCGCCGTTCATGAACAGGTACTTGCGGTCGTAGCCGGCGATGTCCTCGAATATGATGCGAGCTGCGGCCTCTGCCTCGCCTGCGGAGCCAAGAGGCCCGCGCAGGGCGGCGCAGACGCTGCGGAAGAAGTCGGCTACGGTAATGTTGTCCCTGTTCGTTTCGGCGCCCATGGTCCGGAACTTATTTGCCGGCGGCGCGGCGGGCGTCGGCCTCGTCCTCCCCGGTCTGGTCCTCTGTTTCGGCGTCGTCCCAGTCGATGTCGTCGCCCCAGCTGTCGGGACTGATTTCGCGCATGTCCTCGGCTTCCTCGTCCTCCTCGTCCTG
>USGZ01000038.1 GCA_900554265.1 uncultured Porphyromonadaceae bacterium | reverse complement strand
CCGGCGGGTGCGGGCGCGGCCTCGGTATGGGGGAGGGGAGTGCGGTGTCAGAGGGTTTCTTCTACGGTCCAGACGAAGGCGCGGAGGCCAAGGCGGGGGCGCTGGTCGTTGAAGGCCTTGAGGGCGGCCAGGACGGGGCGGACGCGATGGTCCTCGACGATTGTCATTATGGCTCCGGCCAGCGAGGGCCAGGCGTGGCTGCCGTAGTGTGGCTCGCCGTCAACGCTGCCGCGTCCGGTGACCTGGTCCCAGGCGGTGAAGCCGCGGCAGTTGTTGCGTTCGAGCATTTCGATTATGCGCTCGCGGTGAGCCTGGTCGAAGGCTATGAATATGCTTTTCATACGTTCTGTATCATCTTGGGGTTCTTGTTTCTGGCATGTAGCTTGCGGCGCGCTTTCTTGATGCCGTTGCCGGCGAACACGCAGTAGAGCACCGGCACGAAGAGCAGTGTCAGTATGGTCGAGAAGGTGAGGCCGCCGATTACGGCTGTACCCATCGGCCGCCACATCTCGGCGCCCTGGCCTGTACCTACCGCCATAGGCACCATGCCGAGGATGGTGGTCAGCGTGGTCATCACCACGGGGCGCAGACGGCTCTCGCCGCCCTTGATAACGGCCCGGCGCACGCCCATGCCGCGCTCGCGGTTGAGGGAGATATAGTCGATGAGCACGATGCCGTTCTTCACCACGATACCGATAAGCATGATGGCTCCGATAAGACTCATCACGCTCAGGGTATGGCCTGTCAGCCAGAGGATGAGGAACACGCCGGAGAAGGCGAAGAGCAGCGAGGTCATGATTATGGCGGGGTAGGTATAGCTCTCGAACTGTGCGGCCATCACGATGTAGACAAGGATGATGATCAGTACTGCCAGAGTAAGGAGGTCGCGGAAGGAGTCCTGCTGGTCCTCATAGGAGCCGGCGAGCTGGATGTTGACGCCCTGGGGGATGTCCATGTTGTCGATCATGCGTTCGCTGGCTTCGACGATCTGGCTCATCGGCACGTCCTGGACGGTGGTGCTGACCGTGACGATACGCTCGCGGTCCTTGCGCTCTATGGTCGGGGGCGTGAAGCGCTCTACGACGCGGCCCACGTCGCGCACGCGGACGGCCGTACCGGCATTGTTGTAAATCAGAATGTTCTCGATGTCCTCGAGGCTCGTTCGGCTCTCAGGTGCGTACATCACCTTGATGTCGTACTCTTCGCCGTCCTCGCGGTAGCGCGAAGCGAGCTGGCCGTTGATGCGGTTGCGAAGGTAGTTCGCGGCGGTGCTGAGATTGAGCCCGTAGAGGGCAAGCTTCTCGCGGTCGAAGTCGACCTGGTATTCGGGCTGGTAGTCCGAGCGTGAAATCATGACATTGGCTGTGCCGGGGATTGCGAGGAGGCTGTCCTGGAGCATGCGTGCCACGGAGTCGGTCTCGGTGAAGTCGTAGCCGTAGATTTCGTAGTCGATCGAAGCCTGACCGCCCATGCTGCCACCCATGCCGCCGACGTTGACCTGGGCCTTGCGGAATTCGGGATAGCGGCGCAGGTCCTCGCGCATTAGACCGGCGATTTCGGTAATCTTGCGCTCGCGGTCGCCGGGGTCGCTCAGGCGGATGTTCATGCTCACGATGTGCGGGCCGTTGTCGCTCAGCGAGGCGAAGGTGTTGTCGCTGGAGGCGCTACCGGTGGTGTAGTTGATGGTCTTCATCTCCGGGTATTTCTCCGTCCATTCGTCGACCAGGCGGTGCATCACCTCGTCGGTAATTTCGACGCGGGTGCCGATAGGCAGCTCGAGGCTCACGCGCAGGCGCCCGTCGTCGGCGGTGGGGAAGAATTCGGTGCCGACCTGACGCACGAGCAGCAGCGAGCCGGCGAATATGCCCAGACAGATGATGAAGGTCACAGTCTTATGCCCGACTACCCAGTGAAGCAGGCGTCCGTAGCCGCGGTCGAAGGCGTCCAGGCCCTTGTTGACCGGCGTGAAGAATGTATCGTAGAGCTTGCTGTGACGCGTATAGCGGCGCAGGAGCTGACTGCAGAGCATCGGCGTGAGGCTCAGGGCGCAGACGGTCGAGATAATCATCATGATGGTCACCATCCAGCCGAGCTGGCGGAAGAGCACGCCGGTCATGCCCGTGACGAGCGTCAGCGGGAAGAACACCGCGATAAGTGTCAGAGTCGAGGCGATTACGGATACGGCAACCTCGTTGGTGCCGTGGACGGCGGCCTGCTTGGGGTCGGAGCCGCGCTCGATGTGCGTCGTCACGTTCTCGAGCACAACGATGGCGTCGTCCACGACCATACCGATCGATATCGACAGAGCCGAGAGCGACACGATGTTGAGCGTATTGCCTGTGGCGTACAGGTAGATGAACGAGGCTATCAGCGAGATGGGGATGGTGATGGTGATAATCAGCGTCGCGCGCCAGCGGCCCAGGAAGAGGAACACCACGATTATGACGAAGAGCAGGGCGTAGAGCACCGTCTCGACCAGCGAGGCGATGGTGTTGCGGATATTGTCCGAGGTGTCGACAATCACGTCCAGCTGTACGTCGGTCGGGAGGCGGCGCTGCAGGTCCGGAAGCATGTCCATGACCTTGTCCGAAATCTCGACGGAGTTGGCGCCGCTCTGCTTCTGGATGATGATCATGGCGCCCTGGCGCCCGTTGTTGTATGTGCGCTGGGTGCGTTCCTCGAGGGAGTCGTCGACGCGGGCCACGTCGCGCAGGTAGATGTTGCGGCCGCCCACGTTGCCGACCACGATGTCCTCCATCTGCTCGGCGGAAGTGAACTCGCCCTGAACGCGCAGGGAGTAGGTCTCGGAGCCGACGTCGAAGGAGCCACCGGGGATGTTGCGGTTCTCGGCGCCGATCACACTGCCTATCTGCTCTACGGTGATGTTATAGGCTTCCAGGCGGTTGGGGTCGACGTATACGTGGATTTCGCGTTTGGGGGCGCCGGATATGCTTACGGTACCTACGCCGCTGATTCGCGCCAGAGGGTTGGCTACGTTTTCGTCCAGAATCTTGTAGAGGCCCGGCATGCTCTCCGTTGCGTTGACGCTGAGCATGATGATGGGAATCATGTCGGTCGAGAACTTGAAGATGATGGGCGTCTCGGCGTCGTCGGGCATCGAGGAGGATACCATATCCAGCTTGTCGCGCACATCGTTGGTCAGCACGTCGATATCCTCGCCGTACTCGAACTCCAGGGTGATTACGGAGATGTTCTCGCGGCTGTCGCTGGTAATGTGCTTGAGGTTGCTGACGGAGTTGAGGACGTTCTCGAGCGGACGCGTAACGTTCTGCTCGATATCCTGCGCGCTGGCGCCGGAATAGGTCGTCATCACCATCAGGGTGTTGGTCTCTATGTCCGGATAGAGGTCTATGGGTAGTTTGTTGAGTGAGAAAAGACCGAGAATCACCACGGCCACGAAACACAGCGTGGTCATGATCGGTCGTTTCACCGCATTGCCGTAAAGACTCATATTCTCTTATCTTTCAAGGATTTCTACTGCTATGCCGTCGGCCAGGCGGGTCTGGCCGGTAACTACTACGGTGTCGCCGTCGTCGACGCCGCCGAGCAGCTCGTAGGCGTTGTCCAGGCGCTGTCCGAGTTCGACGCGGTTGAAGGAAACGTGGCCGTTGCTCAGAACGTAGACATAGCGGTTGCCGGAGCCGGTCTGCTTTACGATGGCGCGGTCCGGAACGACGATGTTGTCCATCTCGCCTACGTTGATGTCTACGCGGGCGAACATGCCCGGACGGACTGCCTCGTCAGGATTGGCCACGGCTACCTCTACCTGGAAGGTTCGCGTCGAGGGATCGACGCTCGGATAGACGCGCTTTACCGTGCCGGCGAAGGCGCGCTCCGGGAAGGCGTCGAAGCTCACGTCGACGGGCATGCCGGTGCGGATGAGCGACATGTCGTTCTCGCTGACGTTGATCATCACCTTGACCGTCGGGCGCAGCTGGCCCAGGACGAGGACGGGGAGGTTGCCGGTCATGTCGCCGGGGTCATAGTTGCGGGCCGTCACCACGCCGTCGATGGGCGAGACAAGAACGGTGTTCTCCATCATGTTCGCATACTGGGAACGGGCGGCGTCGAGCTGCGCGCGCAGCTGGTCGACCTGCTGCTGGGTGCCGGAACCGATTTCCTTGAGCTGCACGGCGCGGTTGTACTCGCGCTCGGTCTGCTCCATGCTGATGCGTATCTGTTCGGCGTTGCTGGCGTCGAGGGTCACCAGGGTCTGGCCGCGACGCACGTGGTCGCCGACCTCTACGGCTATGGTCTTGATGCGGTTGGGGCTGGCCGGGGCGATGTTGTTTACGTTCTCGGCCTCGACATTGGCAGTGTAGGTCTTGTTCTGGGCCACGCTCTGGCGGTGGGCCACGTCGACGGTCACCAGGGGCAGGACCTCTTCTTCGGTCCCTGCGGTCTTTTCCTTCCCGGAACATGCCGGGAGTATGGTCAGGGGCAGGATAAGTACGGGTATCAGATATGCTGCGCGCTTCATAATGCGGTGTTTTGATAGGTTTCTATGGGAGCGTTGCCCAGGAGCAGCTCGAGGTTGCTGTTGGCAACGAGGTAGTCGTAGATGGACTGGTAGTAGGTCAGGCGTGCTCGGGTGAGGCTCAGCTCGCTGTCGCGCAGGTCGAGGTAGCTGGCGGCGCCGATGCGGAAGCTGCGCTCCATGATGTCGTGGGCGCGTTCGGCTTCGCCGACGCTCTCGGCGCTCGAGGCTATCTGCTCTACGTTGATTCTGATGTTGTCGATGGCAACCTTGGCCTGCATGGCGATGCTGCGCTCGAGGTTCTCGCGCTGCCAGCGCAGCTCGTCGGCCTGAATCTGTGCCTCCTTGATGCGGTTGTAGCGCTGGCCGCCCTGGAAAATCGGTATCGAGAGGCTCACGCCGATGGTGCTGTAGGGGTTCCAGCGGAAATTTCTGAATGGCGAGCCGTTGCTCATGCTGGTCCAGTTGTAGTTGGCCGTCAGGGCCAGTGTGGGGCTGAAGGCGAGCTTCTGTACTTCTACCTGGCGGCGCAGAAGGTCCGCGTTTATGTCGAGCAGGCGCAGGTCCGAGTTGCCGGAGTAATCGGCCTCGAGGCTCAGGGCAGTGCCGTACATGGTGCTCTCGTAGCTGCTCAGCGTCGTGGCGGGCTCGAAATCGAAGTCGCTGTCGACTCCCATGAGCACCTGTAGCTGGAGCTTGGCCTGGCGGATGGCCACGTCGGCTGCAAGCAGCTCGGGCTCGACGTTCTTAACGGCCACCGAGGTGCGCAGCACATCGTATTCGCTGGCGGCGCCGGCTTCGAACTGGTCGGAGTACATGCGGTGCGTCAGCTTGGCCATGTCGTAGCTCTCCTGAATCGCTTTCTTCGAGTCGTGGGCCAGCAGGAGGGCATAGTAGGCGTTCTTGACCTGGTTCACAAGGTCCTGCCGGCTCTTGCGGGCCTCCTCGAGGCTCTGGAGAATCTGCGTCTTGCTGATGCCTATGCTTTTCCAGAGCTGCGGCGCTATCAGGGGCACGGAGGCCGAGAAGCCCATCGAGTAGGAATTGTCCAGGCCCATCTTGATTCCGTCGCGACCGGCGCTGCGGCTTTCGCCCTCATCGGCGGCCGGGGCGTCGGGCGCGGGGCTGTCCGGATTCTCTCCTCCGGCAGCGCCGCCGAAATCGCCGAAGTCCATGTTCATGTACATTACCTGCTTGGCAAGCATGCGGCTGTAGCTGCCCGAAAAGTCTATGCTCGGAAGCAGCTGTCCTATGGTCTCGCGGCGCGAGTAGTCCATGCGCTGCACTTCCATGTCGGCCACGCGCACAGTCGGGCTCTCTGTAAGCGCTACGCCGAGGCATTGCTCCAGGGTCAGTACCGGAGTTTCGGCACTCGCAAGCAGACCCATCGTCAGCATTGCCGCGCCGGCCAGCGCCGGGCGGAAGATGTTTATTTCCATTGTGTGATTGGCGGTTGAATTTTGACTTTACAAAATTAGGACTTGTTTATGTATGATGCAAATCAAATTCTCCATATCTGCAATATTTGTAGACGAAAAAGCCAATTTTCACGTCCAAAACACCTGCGGCCGAACAGCCTCACCCGATATCATGTTACATATACGCATATCGGGACTGCGGAGTTTTGGAGTTTTCGCGAAAAAAAGCTACCTTTGCCCTGACATAAGACCCGGCTTCCGAGGCCGGACATAACCATCATCTATTCAACTAAAATGAGTTCCAGTAAAACCGTCTTAGTTTCCGGAGGCGCAGGCTACATCGGCACACATACCGCCGTAGCCCTCGTTCAGGCCGGGTACGACGTCGTTATTGTCGACAATTTCTCCAATTCCGAACCTTCGGCTATCGAGGGTCTGGAAGCCATCATCGGCCGCAAGGTGGCCTTCGAGCAGGTCGACACCTGCGATTTCGAGGCCCTTAAGGGCGTATTCGAGCGCCATGAGTTCGACACAGTGATTCATTTCGCCGCCTACAAGGCAGTCGGCGAGTCAATCTCCGAACCTCTGAAATACTATCGCAACAACCTGGTGTCCTACATGAACATCCTTCAGCTCATGAAGGACTTCAAGCGCCCCAACGTGCTCTTCTCAAGCTCCGCGACAGTCTACGGCAACGCCGAGGTCCTTCCCGTAACCGAAGAATCTCCCCGCCTGCCCGCCACCAACCCCTACGGCAACACCAAGCAGATGGCCGAGGACATCCTGCGCGACTGCTGCGCCGCCTACGATGGCTTCTACGGCATCGCCCTGCGCTACTTCAACCCTATCGGCGCCCATCCCAGCGCCAGAATCGGCGAGCTGCCCCGCGGCGTGCCCAGCAACCTGGTGCCCTTCATCACCCAGACAGCCGCCGGCATCCGCGAGTGCCTGAGTGTGTTCGGCGATGACTACGACACCCCGGACGGCTCCTGCCTGCGCGACTTCATCGACGTCAACGACCTGGCCGAGGCCCACGTAGCCGCCGTCGACCGCATGACCTCGGGCAAGATGAAGACCAAGTACGAGGTTTTCAACATCGGCACCGGCGTTCCCGTTTCGGTACTCGAGCTCATCCGCGGCTTCGAGAAAGCCAACGGACTCAAGCTCCCATACAGGATTGCCGGCCGCCGCGAGGGCGACGTTCCCGCCGTATGGGCCGACACCACCCTGGCCAACAACGAACTCGGCTGGAAGGCCACCCGCAAGCTCGACGGCACCCTCCGCTCCGCCTGGAACTGGGAAAAGCACCTGCGGGGAATCAAATAGAAGGTTTTAGATATCAGGCGTTAGGCCGCAATCTTAATAATAATCGCGATTAGTTCCGATTAATCAGGATAATTCCTGATTAATCGGGGCAAATCCCGATAATCCGTGGGTGCCAAAATCCCGTAATCCGAGTAATCCAAAATCCCGATTAATCTCGATTAATCGTGAAATCTTCCCCTCGTTCCTCTTAATCCGTACCTCGTCCCTCTTAATAACTCATCATGCATCTGATAACCGACAACCTCCAGAAAATTATAGCCTTATGCAAAAAACATAGGGTCAAGGCCCTCTATGTTTTCGGCTCAATCCTTACCCCGCGATTCAATGAAAAGAGCGACGTCGATTTCTCGGCCATATTCAATCATGATGCCGACCCCTTGGTTGCCGGCGACAATTTCATGAATTTCTATATGGGACTGGAAAGTATCATGGGGCGCAGAATAGATTTAGTCGACGAGGAATTTATAAAGAACAAATATTTCCGAGAGGAACTCGATGAAACCAAACAGCTGATTTATGGATAGAAAAATCAAAAAATATCTTGAGGATATCATGCTTGCCATTGGCGAAATCGAATTATTCTTAACTCAGAGGCCAAGGCAATATCAGGTATTTCTTGAAGACCACATGTTTAAAAGTGCCTTGGAACGTCAGGTAGGAATCATCGGTGAGGCGATGTCGAAAATTTTGTCATTGGATTCCGACATAAGTATTACTAACGCAAAAAATATAAAGGGAACAAGAAATTACATTGTTCACGCGTACGACTCCCTCCAGCCATACACCATTTGGGGAATTGTTATAAACGATATACCAAAGCTCAAGAAAGAAGTCTCGTCCCTCCTGTCCGAAGATGTCTGATGTGGATTACGTCCTTCGTTCCTCTTAACCCGTACCTCGTCCCTCTTAACCCGTACCTCATCCCTCTTAACCCGTACCTCGTACCTCTTATGAAAAGAACTCTCCTTTATTTTCTGTTTGTTCTTGTTGCCTTCGCTTCCGAAGCCCAGATTATCGAGAACAGCGAAACAAATCCCGTTTGGGGCGTCCGCGCGGCTTTCGATGTCAATCTGCCTGGCAAACTCCACAACAACGTAATCGACGACCGGATGTTCCGCAACGGCACCGGCGGAACCCTCGGCGCAGTGTGCAATATTTTCCTGGAAAATAAGTTCTATCTTGAACCCGCCGTCTCCCTGTTCTATGATACCTACGGTTACAAAGGGCTGACGCTTGCCGGAGATGATTACGAGGAAAGTGACCCGAAGGTGTATAAGGCCGGCGTCCGCATCCCTGTAGTCGTAGGCTACAGCATAGCGGTGAGCGACCGCCTTTCGATCGCGCCCTTTACCGGACCTGAACTGAGCTATGCTTTTGCCGGCAAGGTAAGGGTGCACGACAAGGATAGGCTCGACCTCGACGAGACATCCCTGTTCGGTAAGTTCTGGAACCAGCGCCGTGTAGAATGCGGCTGGAAGATTGGCGTCGCCTTCTTCTCGGGCATGTGGAGCTTCAATATCGACGGAACCGTAGGAATGACCAACCTGATGACCGACGGCACTAAATTCCGCGAAAGCCGCGGAAGCGTAAGCCTCACCAGGTATTTTTAATCGCTGTCGTACGCTACCAGGATGCTGAGATTTTCCCGCAATGCCATGGATAGCGGTTACGATTTCCCTGAAACCGATTATCAGGAATGGAAAGGCTGATTATATATATCTTTTCGATATTTGTCGCTGTAAGCGCCCTGGGGCAGGTCAATGTCTCCGGTACTGTTGTCGACAAGGAGAATAACGAGCCTCTTGCAGGTGCGTCGGTCATTGTCAAGGGTGCCGACGGCAAGATAAAGAAATTCACCTCGTCTAAATCGGACGGCAGCTTCGCCATCACGATGCCGTCGGTTGAGGGTTGCCGGCTGGAAGTCGCCATGATGAGTTTCGCAAGGCAGTCCATCGCACTCGACAGCGTGAGTTTTCCGTTGGCCGTCTATATGGATGCCGGGACCACCTTGCTCAAGGAAGTTACTGTCAAGGCCGACCGCATCCGCGAGCAGGGCGACACGATAGCCTACAATGTAGGCAGCTTCGCCCAGCGGCAGGACCGCTCTATCGGCGATGTGCTGAAGCGTATGCCCGGTATCGATGTAGCCAACAATGGCAGAATCAAGTATCAGGGCGAGGACATCAACAAGTTCTACATCGAAGGCTCCGACCTGCTCGGCGGAAAATACGGCATAGCCACCAACGGCATAAACCATGAGGATGTGGGCGCTGTCGAGGTAATGGAGAACCATCAGCCCATGCAGGTGCTCTCAGGCATATCGTTTTCCGATAAGGCGGCAATCAACCTCAGACTGAAAA
>USGZ01000037.1 GCA_900554265.1 uncultured Porphyromonadaceae bacterium | reverse complement strand
GGCCATGAAGCCACGCGCACGAGATCTACGGTCGGCGAATAGGTCCAGGGGCAGGCCGAGGCCTTGGTCTCGTAGGCCGTTATCGCGGCGGCCTCTTCGGCCAGGTCGCGGTTGAAGGTCGCGGCCACGGCTATGTTCTGCGGAAAGAGAGTGCCGCCGGTGGTATAGGTAGCGCCGTGGTTCTGGTCGAGGCCGTAGATGCAGGGAATGCCGATTTCGCGCATCGAGGCCTCCTGAATCTTGCCGATCACCTCGTTCCATTCCTCAGGGTTGAGGCTGTGCTGGGGAGCGTTGAGAATCGAGCCGACCTTGTATTTGCCGACAATCGAGTCGAGCATTCCGGGATGATAGACGAGCTGACCGTCCGGGCCGCGGTGGCAGATCAGGTCGATTGCGAGTTCGGTCATCTGGCCGATTTTCTCGTCGAGAGTCATGCGGGCGAGAGTGGCCTCGACCTTGGACTCAAGTTCTTCGTCGCGGGGAATAGCAGGGACGGCTGCGCTTGCCGAAGCAAACACAGCCATCGCGGCTATACCCATAAAAGATTTCAGGGTAAGGGTCATAATCAGATATTTAGTGAGTCATTGTCTCAGATGGAATCTGCATTGCGAAAAGCCTGTTGACAGGCCTGGTGCTACCCTCGACCTCGACATTGGCCCGGCAGCGTATGTCGCGGCTCGAGGCGCCGACGCGGAGCTCGTAGGTTCCGGGGTCCACGACCCAGGCGGACTGCTCCTGATCGAAGGAAGCGAGGTCAGCGGCGTCGAACACGAGAGTTACCGTCGTGCTCTGGCCGGGCTGCAGTTCGGCGGTCTTGGCGAAGGCGCGAAGTTCCTGCTCGGGCTTGGCCAGGGATGCACCGCGGGGAGCGCTGGCGTAGAGCTGGACGACTTCCTTGCCGGCATGACTGCCGCTGTTGCGGACGTCGAGGGTAACGGTAATCTTGCCGTTCTCGAGCGTGGCGGTCGGAGTGCCGTAGTCGAAGGTAGTGTAGCTAAGCCCGTAGCCGAATGGATAGCTCACTGCTTTGCCGAAGCTGTCGAAGTAGCGGTAGCCTACGTAGATATCCTCCTCGTATGGCGTGTAGTGGTAGAGCCGGACAGGATCGGCGACGGCGCCGGAATCGCCTCCGAGCTTTATCTCATTCTTCATGTCCAGGGGGAAGTTGGCCGTCGAGGCATGGTCTGTATAGGCCATGGGGAATGTCATGGTCAGCTTGCCGGAGGGATAGGCCTTGCCGGTGATGACGTCGGCTACGGAATTGCCGCCTTCCTGTCCGGCCTGCCAGGCGCAGAGGATTGCGTCCGGGCGGTCCTTCCATGAAGCCGTCTCGATAACGCCGCCGATGTTGAGGATAACGACAACTTTCTTGCCGCGTGCGTGGAAGTTGCGTACCACGTCGTCGATAAGGCGGCGGTTGGCGGCGGTGAGGGAGAAATCGGCGGTCTCGCGGTCCAGAAACTCGCCGGAGTTGCGTCCTATGGTTATTACGGCAAAGTCGGCGTCGGCGGCATGAGCTCGCAGTTCGGCATCGGAGATGGTCATTTCTTCGGGATTCTTCACGGGGAGGAAGGCGCTGAACCTGGAGTCTTCGGGCTTATTGCGCTCGTTCTCGGCGGCGATATGGGCGGCATAGCGAGCGACCAGGGTCGTGTCGACAAGCTCGAAACCGGCGTTGCGCAGGCCGTCGAGGAGCGACACGGTATATGCGCGGTTCACGTTGCCGCTGCCCGTACCGCCGGCGTACCAGTTATAGGAAGCGCAGCCATAGAGGGCCACTTTTCTGCAATCGTCAGCAAGGGGCAGCGTCTGTCCGTCGTTCTTCAGGAGCACCATGCCGTCGACGGCACTGCTGCGCGTAACGGCGGCATGGGCCAGGAGGTCCGGAGCGTTGCCGGCCACGTGACCATTGAATCGCGGGGAGCGCAGAATCAGCTCCAGCACGCGGGTTACGTTGCGGTCGAGGATCCTCTCGTCGAGACGGCCGCTGCGCACGGCGGCTACAATCGAGTCGAACTGCCAGGCGAATCCTGGCTGGAGCATGTCGTTGCCGGCAATCATCTGGGCGGGAGCGTTCTTGCCGCCGCACCAGTCGGTCATGACCATGCCGCCGTAGCCCCACTCGTCGCGCAGGAGAGTCTGGAGCAGCTCCTCGCTCTCGGAGGTGTAGGTGCCGTTGATGCGGTTGTAGGAGCTCATCACGGTCCAGGGCTCGGCTTCCTTCACCACTGTCTCGAAGCCGCGGAGATAGATTTCGCGCAGGGCGCGGGGCGATACCTGGGCGTCGTTGCCCATGCGGTTGGTTTCCTGGTTGTTGACGGCGAAGTGTTTCACCGAAGTGCCGACGCCATTGCTCTGGACGCCGCGCACATAGGCCGCGGCAATCTTGCCGGACACCAGGGGGTCCTCCGAATAATACTCGAAGTTACGGCCGCACAGGGGGTTGCGGTGTATGTTGAGCGCCGGAGCCAGAAGAACGTCGGCACCGTACTCGAGCACTTCCTCGCCTATGGCCTGCCCTACTCTGGCCACCAGGGTCGTATCCCAGGTGCAGGCGAGCAAAGTACCGATGGGGAAATGGGTGCAGTAGTAGGTGGCGCTGTCGCCCTCGCGGGTCGGGTTGATGCGCAGACCGGCTGGACCGTCGGCCAGGACGATAGCCGGAATGCCGAGGCGGGGAATGGGATAGGTGGTGCCGGCGGCTCCGGGCACTATGCTCCGCGTCTCGCCGACGACGGCGCTGTCGGAGCACTCTATTCCGTCCATACCGGTACCTATCACCAGGTGAGCCTTTTCCTCAAGAGTCATCGCGGCGACGACATCCTCGAGGGAGTCTTCGCCAAGCTGTGGAGCCTTGTTTCCGCATGAGGCCAGAATCAGGCTGCCGGCAGCTATGATACAGCTTACTTTTTTCATGGTTTTTTCCGGTATATCAGCTCTTGAACAGCAAAGGTACGAATTCCGTCAGATATATACGCCAGTTTTTCCAGATATGTCCTTCCGGAGTCTCATAATACGTATAGGCGTAGTTGTTGCGGTCGAGGAGCTGGCGGTACTGCTTGTTGGCTTCGTAGAGGAAATCCTTGTCGCCGATACCGATCCAGTAGAGTTTGGGGTGCTTTTCGAACTGCACGCGGAGCTTGCCTTCGATGTCCTGGTAGATGGGCGAGGTGACCTCGCCGGAGGGCATGATGGCTGCGGAGAAAAGACCTACGTAGTCGAACATGTCCGGGTACTGCTTGGAGATATGCATCGAGTGGAAGCCGCCCATCGAGAGGCCGGCGATGGCGCGGGCGCTCTTTTCCTTCTTTGTGCGGTAGTTGCTGTCGATGAAGTTGACGACTTCGGGGAAGTGGGTCTCGAAGCTGCCTTCCATGGTCTTGGGCAGCTGCATCGAGGGAGCGGCGAAACCGAGGGAGGACTCGCCGGGAGCGGCCTGGAGGTCGGCGTTGCCGTTGGTCATCACGACAATCATCGGCTCGGCCTTGCCCTGGGCGATGAGGTTGTCCAGAATCTGGGCGGCGCGGCCGAGTTCGGTCCAGGCGTTCTCGTCGCCGCCCATGCCGTGCAGAAGATAGAATACGGGGTATTCCTTGCCGCTGGTCTCGTAGCCGGCGGGAGTGTAGACGGTCATGCGGCGGTCCATGCCGAGGGTGTCGCTGTGGTACCATACCTTGGCCACGGTGCCGTGGGGCACGTCGCTGATTTTATATAGGTCGGCGCGGTCGCCGGGAATCAGGAACACATCGGTTACGGACTGGACGTCGCGGATACGGTGAACGTTCGAGGGGTCGTTGATCTTGAGACCGTCGACGAGCATGGTGTAGCTATAGAGCTCGGGGGCCAGGGGAGCCGGAGTGGTGTATTCCCATACGCCGCCGTCGGCCTTGGTCATGTCGGCGCGTCCCGGAGCGTCGAATTCTCCGAATGGCGTCTGCATCTTTACGGTCGGGAGGAAGTCGCCGGTAACCTGGACGCTGTCGGCGTTGGGAGCGGCTATGCGGAAGGTCACGGTCTTGTCGGGATGAATCTCGGGCGAGACAATCTGCGAGCCGCCCCAGAGGGCCTGCTGAGCCTGAGCGCCGGCGGCGGAAGCCGCCAGGGCGAAGAGCAAAATATACTTTTTCATCTTGGAATATATGGATTTATTGGTTGAAGTTTCGGGAAACGAACGGCAGGGCCGTGAACAGGGCCGTATGCCAGTATTCATTGGTATGACCTCCGTCGCGGACGCGGAACTGCATCGGGATTCCCGCGGCGCGCATGGCCTGCATGAACTCGATGTTGCGGTCGAGCAGGAAATCGTCGTCGCCGCAGTCGACGAACCACTGCACGCCGCGCAGGACGCCCTTGGTGGCCTCGTCAGCATTCTGAACGTATCTGATGCAGCTGAGCGTCTTGACGGCATCGGTCAATTTGGCCATGCGGCCGCCGGCGAAGTTCGGGTCGGGGTTCTGGGCGCCCGGGGTGTCGGGGATGTCCATCAGCGCGCTCATGGCATAGGCCGAGGAGAACATGTCCGGATGGCGCTGGGCGTAGCTGGTGGTGCCTCCGCCGCCCATCGAGAGGCCGGCCAGAGCGCGACGCTCCTTGGCGCCGCCGCAATGGTATTTGCTTTCGATAAATGGCAGAAATTCGGAGAAGAAGAAGTCCTCGTAGTTCCAGCCGGGCATGTTGAAATAGCCGTTCCAGTGCCCTTCCATAACATTGCCGCCGGCATCGGGGCTTACAATCACCATCGGCAGGGCCTCGCCGGAAGCTATGAGCTGGTCGGCCACTTCGCCGGCGCGCTGGTCGCGGAACCAGCTGGTGTCGACTCCGCCCATGCCGTGAAGCAGGTACAGCACGGGATAAGTCTTGCCCGGATTGGCGTCGAACTCGGCGGGGAGGTAGACAGTATAGTGGCGGACGGTATCGAGCGCTTCGCTGCGGATGCTGTCCGTAATCACCCGGCTATGGGGCCCGGGCCACTGAGCCCGGGCGACCATAACGGCCGAGAGAATAAGCAGAAATGAAACTATGCGTTTCATTCGGAGAACCGGGTATCGAAGAATTTGATGATTTTCGGTGCGCAGGCGCTCCAGAAGGCCCAGTCGTGAGTGCCGGGGCGCTCGATGTAGGTGAAATCGGGCAGCAGGGGCGAATACTGCATTGCTTCGTTGAAGCCCTTGTTCATCTCATAGAGGAAGTCCTCGGTGCCTATTTCCACTGTGATGGGAGCGGGACCGGGCATCCATATCATGTCGAACAGGTTGGGAGCTCCTTCGATAGCGATTGCGGGCGAGCAGGCGTAGATACCCGAGAACTGGGCCGGATATTTCAGGCCGTAGTAGAGCGAGCCGAAGCCGCCCATGGAGAGACCGGCGATGCCGTGCTTGCCGTTGCCGCAGTACATGGCGTCGATGGCGGGCATGAACTCGGTGAAGAAGAAGGTCTCATAGTTCATGCCTTTGCTCTGGTAGTTATCGATATAGAACGCGTCGAATCCGTCGAACGAGCCCTGCGGAGAAACGATTACCATCTCGGTGTCGACACTGCCCGTATGGCATGCGATATTGCCGCCGGTGAGCCAGTCGTTATTGCCTCCGGAAGCCCCGTGGAGCATATAGAGGACAGGGAAGGTCTTGACACCGTCGAAGCTCTTGGGCAGAACCACAGAATATTTGACCTCACGACCGAGGACAGTGCTCTGGAAAGTCTGATCCTTAAGTTCTGTGCCGCTCTTTTCGAGACATGTGGCGAAACGGATGCTGACATTTGTGGTACCGTTGCCGCCGGCTGTCGTAATGTAGGTGAGGTCAGAACCTGTGAAGTTATACAGCGTCTCGCCGGTAATACCCGTGACAGTCTCGATGGTGATGTCGCCCTGAGTCAGATACTGCTTTTCGCCAGTGGGCGAGACGACGTACGCGCCGCCAGCCATGCCATAATCGGGAACGAGCCATCCGTTGTCGATAAGCCAAGGTTCGGTAGGCGTTCCGGCTATTGTGTATTTACCGGCGAGGTCGGAGGTCGAGAGACCTTCCTTGTTTACAGCCTCGAAGAATGCCGCGTCGGCACCGCTGGGGTCGGTGATGGAAAGGGTATATTTGCTGACACCGGGAATGACGGTAGTCTGCCATGTAGTATAGTCGGTGACGGTGACAGGATCGACCTTTACAGTAACGGTGTATCCGCTGGGTTCCGGATCATCGACGCCTACAACGAATGTGAGGGGACCGTGGTAGCGGATGACGTAACGTCGTCCGTCGCCTCCGGTGAGTATGCCGCTGATGTCGTAGTCGGTGCCTGCCATGTTCACCTCAAGGTCGCCTTCGGTGATAAAGCCATACGCCTGGTCTGCGTCGGCGGCAAATCCGAGGAACTCGTTGGCGACAGGCTGCTGGTCGAGCGGCCCCGACCAGGGTTTATACACTCCGGGCTGGAGCACCCATTCGCGGCTTACGACCCTAAGACTGAATGTCGTGCCGTTATTGTTGTCGAGTTCGATGTTGAGATACTTCAGACCTTTCTTTAGTTTTTCGGTTTCCTTTGTTTTCGCCGTGGTGAAACTGTATCTGTATAGGTTCTCATTGTAAGTGCCTCCGAGGTCGTCAATGACGTCATCGCTGCACGACCACATCATAGCGGCGAGGGGCAGAAGTAAGAGTCTATATATCTTTTTCATTATTGTCATTTATTAGAAATTGATAATTACCAGCCTGTGTTCTGGGTCATGTTGGTGTTGAGCTCGATTTCCTTGCGGGGAATGGGCAGAAGCTTGTGCTTGGCGCGGAAGCCGTAGGTCGAGTTGGAGAACGCATCCGGGTCGAGGCCTCCGACTGCGAAGGCGGGCACCTTGGCGCCGCGTCCGGCGAGAACTGTCTCGGCGTCGCCCCAGCGTACGAGGTCCTGGAAGCGCACGCACTCCATGCAGAGCTCAAGGCGCTTCTCGGCCTTGACATCGTCCATGGTTACGGAAGCCAGGGCGGGAAGCTGGGCGCGGCTGCGGATAGCGTTGACGTACTCGGCGGCGCGGGTGCCTCCGGACTTAACGTGAGCCTCGGCGGCGAGCAGCAGCACCTCGGCATAGCGCATCACGCGCAGGTTGGTGTACTGAAGGGCCTGGAAGTAGCTGGCGTCGTAGACGCAGTCGGCCTTGAGGGCACGGTTCTTCCAGTTGAAGATGCCTTCGTGACCGACGAGACGCTCGCCGGCCTGGACTGCGAGACCATAGTTTGCGTTGAGTTCGTCGTAGGTGCGGACTGTGGCTTTCAGACGGTAGCCGTCGGCGCCCTCGCGGGCTACGAAAGCGTCGTAGAGGTCGCGGGTGGGGTTCATGAAGCCGTAAGTACCGGATGCTATATCGTTCATAGAACCAAGGTTCAGGAGCGATGTGCGCCAGCCGGTCATGATGTAGGTCATGGTCATCTGCGTCCAAGCCTGCTCGGCATCGTTGCGCTTCTGGACTTCGAGCATGGCCTCGCTGCAGGCGTTGGCGGCGGCGTGGCAGATCAGGGAGTAGTCGCCGGAGTATAATTCATACTTGTGGGAGTCGATCACCTTGTCCAGCTCGGTGGCAGCCTCGGCGTACTTGCCCTCGAAGAGGAGAGTCTTGCCGAGCATGGCCTGGGCCACTTCCTTGCTTACGCGGATGCCGCCGGTGGGGTCGTTGGCGTCGCTCTTGGAGGGAAGCGCATTTGCACTGATGGCGGAGCGGAAGTCGGCCTCGGTCTGCGCCCAGAGGGCTTCGGGGGTGCTGTTGCCCTGATGGTATTCGCCGGGCTGCAGCAGATGGTCGACCACGGGAGCGGTGCCCCAGAGGGATGCGAGCTGGAAGTTGGCCCAGCCGCGGAAGAAGTAGGCCTCGGCCACGGCCTGGGCCTTGACGGGAGTATCCGGCTCAACCTTCTCGATGATGAGGTTGGCCTTATAGATGATGCCGTAGAGACCCTGATAGAGACCGGAAATCATGCCGTTGTCGGTATCGAAGGTGTACTCGTTGAGCTGTTCGAGGCTGGGATTGTCGCCGCGGGAGCCGCCGCCGGCCCAGCAGTCGTCGGAGAGCATGTTCAGGGTCAGGTACCAGTTGTAGTAGTTGCCGCCCCAGGATACGTACATGGAGGCCACGGCCTGCTCTGCCTCGGCGTCGGTTTTATAGAAGTCGTCCTGACCTCCCATATTGCCGTGCTTGCTGATGTCCAGGCCGTCTTCGCACGAGGAGAAGACCATTGCCGCGCCGAGCACGATTACGGACAGTATATGCTTGAGTTTCATGATATGACTTGGTTAGAATGTGATGTTGAATCCGAGAACTACTTTCTTGGCCGAGGGGTATGCGCCCTTGTCGATGCCCATGCCGGAGGTGGCGTTGACAGCCACTTCGGGGTCGAAGCCCGGGTACTTGGTGAAGCAGAAGAAGTCGTCCAGCGAAGCGTAGACGCGCAGATTGCTGACGTAGAACTTGCTTGTCCATTTCTGCGGGAGGACATATCCGAGCTGAATCTGCTTGATTTTGAAGTAGGAGCCGTCGTAGACCAGGGCGTCGGAAATCTGGTACTTGTCCATGTTCTCGGCTCCGGCGGCGGGCACGGTTCCGTCCGTGTTGGTCGGAGTCCAGCGGTTGTCGTAGAACACTTCCTTAAGCTTGTTGCACTGGGGGAAGTCGGAGCGGTTGATGCAGTTGAACACCTTGTTTCCTGCGGCGCCGGTGCCGAATACGGTCAGGTCGAGACCCTTCCAGCCGAAGCTCAGGGTGAGGCCGTAGGTGAGGTCGGGGATGGCGTCGCCTATGTAGTCGATGTCGCCGTCGTTGAGGTCGCCGCTGCCGTCGAGGTCCTTGAAGGTCGGGTTGCCCTTATCGTCTACGCCGTCGAACTTATAGCCGCGGAAATAGTAGACGGGATAGCCTTCCTCGAAGTAGGTTATGGTGGAGGTATGGAAGTTGGTACCGCCGATGCGGTTGATGGAGGGGTCGAGGTAGGTGACCTTGTTCTTCAGGGTAGCGAGGTTGAGGGTAGCGCTGTAGCGGAAGTCGCCTGCGTAGTCGCGCCAGGAGAGTTCGATTTCCCAGCCTTCGTTCTTTACGTTGCCGGCGTTCATGGGCGAGGTATTGCCGCCGATAATCAGCGAGGGTAAGGTGCCGTTGACCAGCAGGTCCTTGGTTTTCTTCTGGTACCAGTCGACGGTCAGGCCCAGGCGGTTGCGCAGGAAGCGCAGGTCGACGCCGAAGTCGAGCTGTTCGGAGGTCTCCCACTTGAGCTTGTTGTTGCCCATTGTCGAGGGAGCGGCCGAGGTGGTGTAGTTGTTGCCGGGAACAAGAGGATAGATGCCACCGAGTGCCATGTCGGTGCTGTAAGGATAGCCGCCCAGAGCAGCGAGCGAGCCGTTCTGGCCCCAGCTGCCGCGGACCTTGACTATATCGACATAACGGCGGGCGTCTTCGAAAAATTGTTCGTTAGAGAGAGTCCAGCCTGCGGATACTGCGGGGAAGTAGCCCCAGCGATTCTCAAGCGGAAGCTTGGAGAGGTCGGCGGCATCGGCGCGCAGCTGTTCTATAACTTCATCTGCTCGTTCCTGCGCAGCATGGGCGACAGCGCCACGCCGCTCGCGTTCCTGCTTTTCTCGACGATCCTCAACGTGGGGCTGGATCTGCTCTTCATCCT